>NZ_JAYAZJ010000001.1:0-2170 GCF_037273965.1 Claveliimonas sp.
TGAGATGCCTTTGGCAGTAACAAAAAAAGATTCTACTAAAACAGAAAAATAAGGAAGAAGGGAGGAAAATACAGATGAGCGACATTAAAATGCGGGTATCCGGAATTGAAAAATCTTTTCCCGGTGTAAAGGCGCTCAGTAATATAGATTTTTCTGTCCGAAAGGGAACGGTTCATGCACTTTGCGGAGAAAATGGTGCAGGGAAATCTACATTGATGAAGATCATTATGGGACTTTACAAAGCCGATAAGGGACAGATATACATAGATGAAGAGCCTGTAGTGATCAGAAGTCCTATTCAGGCAATGGAAATGGGGATTTCGATGATCGCCCAGGAGCTGAATTATGTTTCTGAATTATCGGTAGAAGAAAATCTGTTTCTTGGCAGGCTTCCGGTCACAAAGTATGGAAAGGTGGACTGGAAAAAGGTTCGAAGAGAGGCAAAGCAGTTTTTGGCAGACGAGGGTCTTTCCTATGCCCCGGACCAGAAGCTGAAAACGCTGACGGTATCGGATATCCAGATGCTTGAGATCATTAAGGCGATCACCAATAACGCCCAGATCATTATCATGGATGAGCCTACATCATCCATTACAGAGAGGGAGGTCGGGCTGCTTTTTGAAAAAATTGCAGAACTGAAAAAGAAGGGAGTAGCCATCATCTATATTTCTCATAAGATGGATGAGGTGTTCCAGATCGCAGATGATATCACAGTTTTAAGAGACGGAAGCGTAGTATCAACAGACCGGGCAGAGGATATCGATATGGATACCGTGATCGCCCGGATGGTAGGACGTAAGATCGAGAATGTCTATCCAAAAGAAGATATTCCTGTGGGATCGATGGCGCTGGAGGTAGAGCACCTGACGAAGGACGGACTTTTCGAGGATATCAGTTTTCATGTTAAAAAAGGAGAGATCGTGGGATTTGCCGGACTTGTAGGCGCCGGACGTACAGAGACTATGAGGGCCATATTTGGTCTGGATCCCCATGATTCCGGTACGATAAAGATTGACGGCGAAGAAGTGAAGATAAAATCACCTCAGGACGCAATCGGGAAGAAACTGATCATGCTTTCCGAAAACCGGCGGGAGGACGGAATCATTCCGCCAAGAAGCGTGCTTGAAAATGCAAGTTTGGCTTCCCTGAAAAATTTCTTTTTCAGCGGATTTGCCCACAAGAAAAAGGAGCGGGAAGCTGTCACGGAAATGTTTGAGAAGATGAACGTAAAAACTCCTTCGATGAGCACGGAAATATCCAAGCTGTCCGGTGGTAATCAGCAGAAGGTTCTCCTTACAAGATGGATGCTCTGTGATCCGGAAGTAATGATACTGGATGAGCCTACCCGCGGAATTGACGTAGGCGCCAAATTTGAAATATATAAGCTCATGACAGATATCGTGAAAGAGCAAAGAGCAGTTGTCATGGTATCTTCAGAACTTCCGGAACTTCTTGGAATGTGTGACCGCATCTATATCATGTGCCAGGGCCGGATTACGGGATGTGTGGAAAGAAATGAATTTTCACAGGAAACGATCATGAAGTATGCGGCAGGTCTGGGCGAATGAGAGAAAGGAGAGGAAGAAGGAAATGAAAACAAAAGTTTCACATTATTCACAAAAATTCAGTATTTACATTGTACTGGTTGCCCTGTTCATTGTCTGTAGTATGCTCAGCCCATACTTCCTGAACAGCAATAACCTGATCAATGTGTCGAGGCAGTTAAGTGTAGGTATTTTGATTGCTTACGGAGAAATGCTTCTGATCATCAGTGGTTTTCTGGATCTGTCAGTAGGTTCTGTTCTTGCTCTTGCAGGAGTGTTATCTGTATCTACTTATCAGCAGACACAGTCCATGACAGCAGCTGTGCTGGTTGCCCTGGTGGTAGCGGTATCCTGTAATATTGTAAATGCATTTTTCGTAGCAAACTGCAACGTGCCTGCATTTATCGCAACATTGGGAATGCAGCAGGCTGCCAGAGGTATTGCCCTCTATTATACGAACGGACAGAATATCCTCCAGCTTGGAGATTTTGTAGAGATCGGACAGGGAATGGTAGGACCGATACCTGTACCTGTCATCCTCGTTATTGTCATAACGGTGGTTATCTGGTATGTAGTAAACCAGACCCGTTACGGACGCGGGATCTATGCGATCGGAGGAAACAGAA
>NZ_JAYAZJ010000002.1:0-2583 GCF_037273965.1 Claveliimonas sp.
GAGTTGATCAGACCGATGTTCGGACCTTCAGGAGTCTCGATCGGACACATTCTTCCGTAATGGGAATAGTGAACGTCACGCACCTCAAATCCGGCGCGGTCTCTGGAAAGACCGCCAGGTCCCAGGGCGGAGAGACGTCTCTTGTGTGTCAGCTCTCCAAGCGGGTTGTTCTGATCCATGAACTGTGACAGCTGTGAGGATCCGAAGAACTCTTTTACCGCTGCTGTAACCGGCTTAATGTTGATCAGTGACTGCGGAGAAATTCCTTCCAGGTCCTGTGTTGTCATTCTTTCACGCACAACTCTTTCCAGACGGGAAAGTCCGATACGGTACTGGTTCTGCAAAAGTTCGCCTACCGCACGGATACGGCGGTTGCCAAGGTGGTCAATGTCGTCATCGTTTCCAAGTCCGTATTCCAGATGAATATTATAGTTAATGGAAGCCAAAATATCTTCCTTTGTAATATGCTTTGGAATCAGATCATGGATATCTCTGCGGATAGCGCTTTTCAGCTCTTCAATATCTCCCGCCGTCTCTTCCAGAAGTCCGGAAAGTACCGGATAATATACCAGCTCAGTCACGCCGACTTCCTGGGGATCAATATCCACGATTGATTTCAGATCTACCATCATGTTGGAGAGAACCTTGATTTTGCGCTCATCTTCAGAATGCTCGATCCATACATATGGAACAGCGGCATTCTGAATATCGTCTGCCATTTCTCTCGTCACAAGGGTTCCTGCTTCTGCGATCACTTCCCCTGTCAGCGGGCTTACCACATCTTCCGCCAAAGTATGCCCTGCGATACGGTTGCGGAGCAGAAGCTTCTTATTAAATTTATAACGGCCGACCTTTGCAAGATCATAACGTCTCGGATCAAAGAACATGCTTGTGATCAGGCTTTCCGCACTGTCCACTGCAAGCGGCTCGCCCGGACGGATCTTCTTGTAAAGTTCCAGAAGACCTTCCTGATAATTTGTAGCCGCATCCTTTTCAAAACTTGCAAGGATCTTCGGTTCTTCGCCAAACAGTTCGATAATTTCCGGATTTGTCCCGATTCCCAGCGCACGGATCAATACGGTAATCGGTACTTTTCTTGTCCGGTCAACACGCACATAGAAAACGTCATTGGAATCTGTCTCATATTCCAGCCATGCTCCACGGTTTGGAATGACGGTAGAGGAAAACAGTCTTTTACCAAGCTTATCATGCGCAATGGCATAATAAATACCGGGCGAACGCACAAGCTGACTTACGATAACACGCTCTGCACCATTGATCACAAAAGTACCGGTTGCTGTCATAAGCGGCAGATCACCCATAAAGATTTCATGTTCATTGATTTCGTCTGTTTCTTTGTTGTGAAGCCGTACCCGCACCTTCAGCGGAGCAGCATATGTGGCGTCACGTTCTTTACACTCTTCGATTGTGTACTTCACGTCTTTCTCGCATAAGGTGAAATCCACAAATTCCAGGCTCAAATGACCACTATAGTCAGAAATTGGAGAAATGTCATCAAATACTTCTTTTAATCCTTCGTCAAGGAACCACTGATAGGAATCCTTCTGGACTTCGATCAGGTTTGGCATCTGAAGCACTTCTTTTTGTCTGGAATAGCTCATGCGTGAACTTTTTCCGCTTTTGATAGGACGAATTCTGTTTTTCTCCATATGACGTTTCACTCCTCGTTTATTTTTTCGTGAGGTTTTGCCGAGAAACCCCGATTTTTACTACATTTCCGCACATATGGCCCCATCTGCATGCAGACGTTTCCACAATAAGTGCACCATATATGATACTACAAATATCGAAGGGGTGTCAAGGATTTTTTAATCGGGGACGTAACAAAGTTTAAAAGTGTTACGTGTCAGATTGCAATATACCCCGGTCAAAACTGAAAAAGACCGCCTCCAAGCTTTCGCTCTTCCGCGGTCTGTTCTTCGTAGAAATGAAATTATTTAAGGTTAACTTCTGCTCCTTCGCCTTCCAGTTTAGCCTTGATTTCTTCAGCCTCAGCCTTGGAAACACCTTCTTTTACTACCTTCGGTGCTCCGTCAACTAATTCTTTTGCTTCTTTCAGTCCAAGTCCTGTAAGCTCACGAACTACTTTGATTACTTTAACTTTGGAAGCTCCTGCAGAAACTAATTCTACATCGAACTCATCTTTCTCTTCTGCTGCTGCAGCTCCATCTCCAGCTGCTGCTGCAACTACAACGCCTGCTGCTGCAGATACGCCAAATTCTTCTTCACATGCTTTAACTAATTCATTTAATTCTAATACTGATAATTCTTTGATCGCTTCGATCATTTCAGCTGTTGTCATTTTAGCCATTTCTTTGTCCTCCATTTAATTTCTTTTTCGTTCTTAAAATTGATTACTCCTCAGCCGGAGCTTCTTCTGCTGCCGGAGCCTCTGCCTCTGCAGGAGCTTCAGCTGCCTCTTCTGCTGGAGCGGCCTCTCCGCCGTTCTCTGCAATCTGCTTAATAACACGAGCAAAGTTTGTAATAGGTGACTGTAAGCTTCCAAGCAGCTTGGAGAGCAGTTCTTCTCTTGAAGGAATCTTTGCAAGCTCTGTAAGTCCT
>NZ_JAYAZJ010000003.1:0-2775 GCF_037273965.1 Claveliimonas sp.
ACAGGACGTCCTATCGGCGGCGGCAAGGGCGGTTCCAACTTTGATCCCAAAGGCAAATCCGACAGAGAGGTTATGGCGTTCTGCCAGAGCTTTATGACTGAACTCTGCAAGTATATCGGCGCTGACACAGACGTACCGGCAGGCGATATCGGTGTAGGCGGACGTGAGATCGGTTATCTGTACGGACAGTACAAACGTATCCGCGATCTCAGCGAAGGCGTTCTTACAGGAAAAGGTCTTACCTACGGCGGATCACTTGTACGTACTCAGGCTACCGGTTACGGCGTTGTTTACATTCTTGATGAGCTGATGAAGGCACACAATGATGAACTCAGCGGAAAAACCGTGATCGTCACAGGCTCCGGAAACGTTGCGATCTACGCTGCCGAAAAAGCGACACAGCTTGGCGCAAAGGTTGTTGCAATGTGCGACTCTAACGGATATATCCATGATTCTGAAGGTATCAAGCTTGATATTGTAAAAGATATTAAAGAAGTAAAACGCGGACGTATCAGAGAATATGCTGACCGTGTAGAAGGAGCATCCTTTACCGAAGGCGTTGGCATCTGGAACATCAAATGCGACGTATACCTTCCCTGTGCAACTCAGAATGAGCTTGGCCTCGATGCTGTTAAGACTCTTATTGCAAACGGCTGCAAATACATTGTAGAAGGTGCAAATATGCCTACTACTCTGGACGCTACGGAATATGCTATGGAAAACGGCGTTCTCTTCCTTCCGGGAAAAGCATCCAATGCAGGCGGCGTGGCTACCTCAGCTCTTGAAATGAGCCAGAACTCCATGAGACTTTCCTGGAGTGCAGAAGAAGTAGACGAAAAGCTCCACGGCATTATGAAAGATATCTACAAAAAGATCGACGATGCCGCACAGCGCTATGATATGAAAGACAATTTCGTTGTAGGCGCTAACATTGCAGGATTTGAAAAAGTTGTAGATGCAATGAAAGCCCAGGGTATCGTTTAATCCTCCCAGTTCTTAATAAAATTAACGAAAAACTGCCGCAGACAAAGTGCTGATAAACGCTCACTTCTGCTCTGCGGCAGTTTTTATTCTCTTTATGTTCCCAAAAAGTTTTTCATGCTTTTCAGCGCATTTTTTTCCAGACGGCTGACCTGGGCCTGAGAAATCCCTACTTCCTCCGCCACTTCCATCTGCGTTTTCCCGTCATAAAAACGCATTTCTATAATATGCCGCTCTCTGTCTGAAAGTCTTTCCAGTGCTTCCCGAAGCGAAAGGTTTTCCACCCATTTTTCCTCCCTGTTCTTTTTATCACTGATCTGATCCATCACATAAAGAGTATCTCCGCCCTCTGTATACACCGGTTCAAAAAGACTTACCGGATTTTGGATGGCATCCATTGCATAAACGATCATTTCCTTTTCGATTCCTGTTTCCTGAGAGATTTCTGCGATCGTAGGCTCTCTCAGATGCTGCTTTGTATAATTTTCTCTGGCATAAATGGCCTTATAGGCAATATCCCGCAGAGAACGGCTGACGCGGATACTGTTATTATCTCTTAAATATCTTCGTATTTCTCCAATGATCATAGGCACTGCATAGGTAGAAAATTTAACCTGCAGTGTTGTATCAAAATTATCAATGGCTTTCATCAGTCCGATACATCCGATCTGAAACAGATCGTCTGCATTTTCATTGCTGTTCTGAAACCGTCTGATCACACTTAATACAAGTCTTAAATTTCCTTTGATGTACTGCTCTCTTGCTTCTTTGTCTCCCTCCTTGATCCTGCGGAACAATTCCTCCTTTTCCTCGGGCTTCAAAACAGGAAGCTCAGAGGTATTTACTCCACAGATTTCTACTTTATTAAGCGCCATCGAAACATCCTCCTTCTCTCTTTTGCTTATTAAAAGCTTTCTCAGAGACAGGGAGAAATATACTTTTTTCGGAAAAATATAAAAAATATAAGCCCTTGACAGCTTATGTCAGGTGTTCTTTGCGAAAACATTTTTCCTCCTGGATCTGGACCAGAATGATATCATCCCCAATCTGGCAGATACATTTCCAGGGGATTACATACTCGCTTTCTCTTCCAAAAAAGCTGCACAGCCTTCCCGGTCCGGGAACCACCAGCGCTGTGATCTGGCCGGTCTTACAGTCAAATTCCACATCAATGGGACATCCCAGGCATCGGCAGGTGCAGGTATTAATGATTTCTTTTTGTTTCAGCTCACATAAGCGCATAACAGCAACCGTTTTTTCTCAAATATATGTAAAAAAACGCCAGATTATGCATTTCCATTTGTTGACATAAAAAGTAAAATTATAGTATAATGTGCCCATAACAGCAGGGTTTGGAAGGTTTTGCATATCTCTGCTCAACTGGATAGAAAGGGGACAATGCCATGAAATGTCCGTTTTGTGGTCGGGACAATACCAGAGTTGTAGATTCCAGACCTGTAGAAGACACCAATTCCATCAGAAGAAGACGTATGTGTGAATCATGCGGAAAGCGCTTTACTACTTACGAAAAGGTAGAAACCATTCCGTTAAGCGTTATAAAAAAAGACCAGAACCGTGAACCCTACAGCCGCAGCAAAGTTCAGGACGGGATTCTCCGCGCCTGCTATAAACGGCCTATTCCGGTAGAAAAAATAGAAGAGATCATGGATTCTATAGAGGGAGAAATCTTTGACCGGGCTGACAGAGAAATTTCCAGCAATCAGATCGGCGAGATCGTCATGGAACACTTACAGGCGCTGGACGCAGTTGCTTATGTTCGTTTTGCCAGATCGG
>NZ_JAYAZJ010000004.1:0-2862 GCF_037273965.1 Claveliimonas sp.
CATTGCGGTACTGAGCTTATCATCCAGGAAACGGCTCTTGATATAGCCGCTCTTTGTAATTGTTGTTCTCGGTTCAAAGCAGACAAAATCTCCGGTCATAATTCCCAGCTTCTCCGTCTCCTCTTTGGAAGATGTCTTTTCGTCAACAACAATCTCCATCACATCGTATGTCCGCTTTGTCTCCGCGTATTTACCATTTACGTGAACAGAGGCGTTGCAAAGCTGGCATGTCCCGTCATAGATACGTCCGTCCCGTGTCCGGATGCGGACAGTCTCACCTTCTGCGGAGTTGGCGTCGATTCCTCCCACCGGAGAAATCTCCAGACATCCGTTGCTCTTGATCTGTGAAACCATCGCGCCCAGTGTATCTACATGAGACTCTACAAAGACCGCATTGTCCGCGTCTTCTCCGCCGAGATCCGCAATCACTCCACCTTTTACTGTGCGGTATGCCGGCACTCCCAGTTTCTCAAATTCATTTAAAAGATAATCCGTCACCTCTTTTGTATAGCCTGACGGGCTGTCGATTGCAAGCAGGTTTTTCAGCTGCTCCAGTACGTATTCCATATTCATTGGTCCTTCTCCTTTCTCGTACCTTCTGTTTCTCTTTGTATGATCCATTATAGCATCAGACGGGCCTGTTTTGCTACCCATCCATTAAAACGTTTCCCATAATTTACATTTTCTTTTCAAATGCTATAATAAAATAGAACGCAGTGAAATGCTGTGTAGTTGATGGATGCGCTTTTACGCATCACTGTAGTTTTATCGAAAGGAATGAGTATCATGCATAATCAACTGACTGTTACCCTTTTTAAGCGGTATTTCATTCTCCTGGCCGGTCTTACCATCATGGCTTTCGGGGTGGCATTTTCCATCAAGGCCAGTCTCGGGACATCGCCGATCTCCAGTGTTCCTTATGTCATCAGCCTGTTTTCTCCGTTTACTGTAGGAACCGCTACTATTCTCATGCACTGCGTTTTTATACTGCTCCAGATTTTAATTCTCCGAAGAAAATATCATCTGATTCAGCTGATGCAGCTTCCTGTAGCCTTTCTCTTTGGATATCTCACTGATTTCGCGGTCTGGGCGGTCCGCGGCATACAGTGCCATACATACTGGCAGCAGTGGATTGTCTGTCTGGCGGGTATCTTTCTGGTAGCCGTCGGGGTCAGCCTGGAGGTCAAGGCCGGTGTAGTCGTTCTCGCCGGAGAAGGAGTAGTCCTTGCCATCTGCCAGGTTCTTCCGGTCAAATTCGGTTATATGAAGGTGGGATTTGATGTGACATTAGTACTGACTGCCTGCATCCTTTCGCTCGTGTTTACTCAAAGCCTTCAGGGTGTCAGGGAAGGAACCGTTGCCGCTGCCCTTCTGGTCGGACTGATTGCAAAACGTCTGGGAAAAATATGGGAGAGATTTCCGCTGGAAGAAGCATAAAAACTGCTTTGGCAGCATACTTTCTGTTGACACTTTCACAAATCTCCGATATCTTAATTATTAGTGAGTTATTTCTATATTGAACATGGAATGAGGTTATGAAAACAAATGGAAAAACGGACAAAATTCATCATTAACTTTTTGTACTTCGCAATTATTATTGCCCTCGCCTTTTTTGTGCTGAGGTTCGCGCTGTCCTTTCTTTTCCCGTTTGTCGCGGCGCTTTTTATTGCCTATATATTGAGACGCCCTATTCAGTTTATTACCACAAAAACACAGCTTCCCCGGAAGCTGTCAGCCATTCTTGTGGTTCTGGTATTTTATGTGACAATCGGTACACTTTTAGTGCTTGGAAGCATCCGGGCTTTTTCTTATGTAAGCGACCTTATACAAAGGCTTCCGCAGATTTATCTCCGGTATGTAAATCCGGTCCTGATTGATCTTTTCGATCAGCTGGAACACGCGATCCAGCAGGCGGATCCTTCTATTCTGGATACCGTAGATTATTTGTGGAACCAGCTTATGCAGTCTCTTCGTGGAATTGTATCGAATCTTTCTCTTACCAGTATGGAGGCAATTTCCAATATTGCGTCCTCCCTTCCGATGCTTTTCATCCGGCTGGTTTTAATGATCATCTCTACCTTCTTTATTGCTATGGATTACGAAGCCTTATCCGCTTTCTGCATGCGCCAGTTAAGCGACAAAGCCCAGAACGTGGTCCGGCAGATCAAGCAGTATGTGGTCGGTACATTATTTGTCTGCATCCGCTCCTACGCACTGATCATGAGCATCACATTTGTAGAGCTGGCTGTCGGCCTGACTTTGATCGGCATCAGAAATTCAGTTCTGATCGCTTTGTGCATTGCAGTTTTTGATATTCTTCCGGTTCTCGGTACCGGCGGTATCATGATTCCATGGGCTGTTATTTCTGCAATCCTCGGAGATTTTCCGGGAGCGATCAAGCTTGCGCTGCTCTATGTATTCATCACTGTCGTGCGCAACATTATTGAGCCAAAAATCGTAGGCGGACAGATCGGACTTCATCCGGTTATTACACTTGTCAGCATGTTCGCCGGTGTCCAGCTGTTCGGTGTAGTCGGTCTGTTTGGTTTTCCGATCGGGCTGTCACTGCTTTCCTATCTGAACCGCACCGGCACAATCCATCTCTTCAAGATGGGTTCAAAAGAATCGGACGAGAATACCAATAGCTGACGCTATCTATATAAAAAGCAGGAATTCCTGGATAAATGGGATTCCTGTTTTTTTATGGGGAAATCATCCGGAGCCGGAATATGAAGTTTCCTTCATATATCTGTTGACATTTTCATATTCTTCTGATAACATGAAGTTAACTTCACAAGAAGCTGACTTCACATTGATGAGAGGGTACACATGAAAACAAGAGTAAAAGAATTAAGAACAGCA
>NZ_JAYAZJ010000005.1:0-2878 GCF_037273965.1 Claveliimonas sp.
ACTGGCAAATGAAAAAATAAATGAGATAAACAGAGAAATACAAAGGCTGGAAAAGACAAAAGAGATTCTGAAAGTCAGGAAAGAGCAGCTTGCAGTATGCAGTCGTGTGGATGATATGTTTATAGAGTTGAAGCTGCTTCCGGAGGAGCGTTTCCGGGTAATTCCCTTTGATATTAAAGAAGAAAATTTAAAGGATCTGTTTTCCTGTGCAAAGGATTGCTGGGGGATTGAACAGTGCAGAATGGGAATCGGTAGCTATATTTCTGTGGATAAGGTGAGAAAAAAGAGGTTTGAAAAGTATGACGGAGTTTTTTCTCCTGCGCTGAAAACAGAAAAAGGCGGAGAGATTCTGATAAGGAAAAAGGGACTTTGTCTTTGCGGATACCAGAGAGGAATATGGGAAAGGCTGCCTGAGCTTTATGAAAAAATGCTGGTATTTGCAGAGAGGAAGAATCTTAAGTTAAAAGGTTTTGCATTTGAATCAGGTATGAATGATTTTGCCATAACAGATGAAAATGATTACGTCACAAAAGTGGAGATTGCTGTAGAAGAGTCCCTGTGAAAGGGCAGATATCCGGGGATTGATAAAAAATTTTATTGAAATTTGTGACAGAAAATGTATTTCTATTAACTTTTATTGCATTAAATTTGCGGCAGATATTTAAAATAGAAAACCGTCCGGAGAGGTTCGCTTCCGGACGGTTTTCTGTATATTACTTATAGAGTATCTATGAGTGACCGTGATTAGAACAGACCTGTGATCTTACCTGTCTCGTCAACGTCAATCTTCTCAGCTGCCGGTACTTTTGGAAGTCCTGGCATTGTCATGATTTCGCCGGTAAGGGCTACGATAAAGCCTGCACCTGCAGAAATCTTCAGGTTACGTACAGTTACCTCAAAGTCTGTAGGAGCGCCCAGTTTTGTCTGGTCATCTGTCAGGCTGTACTGTGTTTTTGCAACACAGATCGGGCAGTTGCCAAAGCCAAGATCTTCAAGCTGTTTTGCCTGTTTCTGAGCGTTAGCTGTAAGGACAACTCTCTTGCCGCCGTAGATTTTCTGAACGATCTGGTTCAGTTTGTCCTCAATGGAGCCTTCCAGCTCATAGGAGTAGGAGAAGTCATCATTTGGCTCTTCGCAGAGACGGATTACTTCTTCTGCAAGCTTCAGACCGCCTTCGCCACCTTTTGCCCATACTTCAGAAAGAGCTACGTTTACGCCCATTTCTTTACATTTTGCCTCTACAAGATCAAGCTCTGCCTTGGTATCTGTTGGGAAAGCATTGATAGCAACTACACATGGAAGTTTGTATACATTTGTAATATTGCTTACATGTTTCAGAAGGTTCGGGAGACCTTTTTCAAGAGCCTCAAGGTTCTCGTTGTTCAGGTCAGCTTTTGCAACGCCGCCATTGTATTTCAGAGCACGAACAGTTGCAACAACAACAACAGCGTTTGGTTTCAGACCTGCCATACGGCATTTGATGTCAAGGAATTTCTCAGCACCAAGGTCAGCGCCGAAGCCAGCCTCTGTAATTGTGTAATCAGCCAGTTTCAGAGACATTTTTGTAGCTGAACAGAGTTACAGCCATGAGCGATATTAGCGAATGGTCCGCCGTGTACGATTGCAGGAACATGCTCAAGAGTCTGAACAAGGTTTGGTTTCAGAGCGTCTTTCAGAAGTGCTGTCATAGCGCCCTCAGCGTGAAGATCGCCTGCTGTTACCGGTTTCTGCTCAGAAACTTTACCGTATGTATATCCGATGATGATTCTGGAAAGACGTTCTTTCAGGTCTTTGATATCGCTTGCAAGACACAGAACTGCCATGATCTCAGAAGCA
The DNA here is from genome assembly GCF_037273965.1 of Claveliimonas sp. Lineage (NCBI taxonomy): Bacteria > Bacillati > Bacillota > Clostridia > Lachnospirales > Lachnospiraceae > Claveliimonas > Claveliimonas sp. The sequence goes on from NZ_JAYAZJ010000005.1 coordinate 1,837, forward strand.
ACAGTAATGTCGTAGCCGTCTTCACGAGGCATACCGTTTGTCTTTCCGCCAAGGCCGTCTACTACATTACGAAGCTGACGGTCATTCATATCCACACATCTTCTCCATGTGATCTTTCTTGGGTCAATGTTAAGAGCGTTGCCCTGGAAAATATGGTTGTCGATCATTGCTGCAAGAAGGTTGTTTGCTGCGCCGATTGCATGGAAGTCACCTGTAAAATGAAGGTTGATATCTTCCATAGGAACAACCTGTGCATAGCCGCCGCCTGCTGCGCCGCCTTTTACACCGAATACCGGTCCGAGAGATGGCTCACGAAGAGCTACCATAACGTTTTTGCCAAGCTTCTGCATACCGTCAGCAAGACCTACAGTTGTAGTTGTTTTTCCCTCGCCTGCCGGTGTAGGGTTGATAGCTGTAACAAGGATCAGCTTGCCGTCCTGTTTGTCTGTTTCTTTCAGAAGATTGTAGTCGATTTTTGCTTTGTACTTTCCGTACTGCTCCAGATATTTGTCATCAATACCTGCGTTTGCAGCGATCTCAGTAATTGGTTTCATTTCGCATTCCTGTGCGATTTCGATGTCACTCTTGAATCCCATAAGTTTTGTCTCCTTTCATAAACGGAAGCCCGAGCCCAGACAGAAAAAATATCCTGTCTGAGTAAAAAAGGGCAGTATCTGAAAGTGTCAAATACTGCCCAGACGGTCGGCTTCACAAATCTCTGACTCCCCTGTGGTTATCCACGTCTCCGCCAGTTGTCAGAGATGTTTTAAATTGATGATGAAATGGTAACATATTAATTATGGTTTGTCAATAGTTTGTCAAAAAAATATCAAAATATTATGTTGTATTTGTATATCTGATATAAAAATACTGGATGAACTTTATATACATTGCACAAGTAAAGTGTGATGCAACTGTGTTTGTAAATCGGAAACCGTCAGAGAATTACCTGGAAGTTCCGGTGAGTTTTTTCAGGATCCTGCAGCCGTGGCTGTACAGGGAAATGTGGCTCTTGTGAAGGTCAAAGAAAAGATCGGAAGAG
>NZ_JAYAZJ010000006.1:0-1674 GCF_037273965.1 Claveliimonas sp.
GGTTAAATGAAAAACTAATTTCCACCATCGGATCTTATCGATAAATAAAGGATTTTAGAAAAACTTATTTCTGGATTTCCATAGATTTTAAGGGACATTTTCTTTATAATGAAAAGGAGAAAAGCAGCTGGATGTGTATTTTATGACATTCAAAAAAGACCGCAGGAAGTGTTTTTGAAAAACTAACTTCCACCGGTTTTTCTGTATGGTTTGTATGAAATCCTGTCATTGGCCCGGAGCTTTCTGTATTTTAGGTTGTTGAAAAAATTTACTTTAAAAGCGTAGGTTTCAGTGTGACCTGATCAGCCGGGATCCATGCCATATGGCAGAGCTCCAGCAGTTTTCTGTCCAATAGGAGAAGAGCCAGTTCAAACGGGGTGCAGCCGTTTAGACTGGCTCTTGCCGTACTATTGATATGATTAGCTATGAGCGTGGCCTGTGCCTGTGTCAACCCGGAGAAAGTTTTTCCCTTGGGAAGAACATAGCGGATAAATTCATGGTTCTTTTCCAACCTTCCCTTTTGCCAGGAAGCCATCGGGTCACAGTAGAAAATGAGAGTATGAGAACCATGGCCATTATTTCGTTCAAAGACGGAAGGATCTTTAAAAGAGGAACCATTATCCGTCAGGATCACGGAAAAAAGCCTAGAATACCGGGCAGGTCCCAGGGAGGCATATAGGAAGTCAAAAACATCCCTGACAGAAGCTCTGCAGTCGCTCTCCATGAGAAAAAGGAGCATAAAGGAACAGCTGCGAAAGAAAAGAGTAAGGAGGACAGGAGAGCTTTTGCCGCCGGCGCCTTCCACCACATCCATTTCCACAATGGAACAGTCTGGATGAGCGGCTATGTACTGCTCAAAGTCCAGATATGTGCGCCCCATACGATAGCCGGGAATTTCTGGTTCAGACCGCCGTTTTTTCCTGGGTTTATAAGAAACTTTTCTGGGGAGATCCAGATTTACTGCAGAGAAACAACGGAGATCGATATAGTTGTAAAGAGTCCGCTGGGAACAGTTGATCTCCTCCCTGTGGGTGAGATAAATATGGGACAGAGGCTGCCCTTGCTTCAAAAGAGGAGAGATGAGCTTGTCCAGTTTTTCCAGGGATTCCGGAGACTGATTGATCCCGGATCTGGAAGAAGATTTGACCTCCTGATAGGAATCTTCTGCGTATTTTGCCCGATAAAAATAGAAGTCATGGGAACAAGTACGCAGTTTAGGACAGCTGTTGCAAACGTAAGGAGGCTTTAAGAGCCGTGGACAGATCAAGGGAGAAAAGTCCGGACAGTAAAAAGAACAGCGCTTGCTGCGGCATTTGGAGCAAAGGGAGAGACAGGAAGTGCGTCCGCACAGGTGCTGCCTGGTACAGGAAGAAAAATGAGCGCATTCCGAGCGTCTGCGGCTGTTCTCGTCCCGATAGTGTGGAACAAGGAAACGATGCCGCCGGATTTCTTTAGAGATGGTAGAGGAGTCTTTGGAAAGAGCCCTGGCCATTTGAGAAAAAGAGAAGCCTTTTTCGATCATGATTTCAATCTCTGCACGATCAGAAAGAGTAAGATGCTTAAAGTTACCAATATGATGAGTTGCCATGATGACCTCCAATCCGCTCCGGGGAGTACAGGATAACACGATTGCAAAGGTAAAATCCACCCCTGATTTATAGAGAAGCAAAAAAG
>NZ_JAYAZJ010000007.1:0-2917 GCF_037273965.1 Claveliimonas sp.
AGACTCTCAAAATAATAAATCAACTGTAACACAGGAGCCTATACTCTTTTCAAGTACCATCTGCCTCAATATTTACACTACATTACCTAAAACATTATCCTTTATAATAATTGATCAGACATCCCTTAAGAATGATCTCTCTTTCTGCATCTGTCAGATCTCCCAGTTCCAGATCCAGCTCTTTCAGTCCATCCTCTTTTACAATGTAAGTTGTAATGACATTCGATTTCTCTTCTACTGCCTTGCGAATGTCAGGGACAAAAATATAATCCCCGTTTTTAAAACTTAGGTGCTCATGATCTTCTTTTGTAAGGAATGGAAGCATTCCCCAGTTAATCAGATTTGAGCGGTATCTCTTTGTAGCATATTCGTTTGCGATATTGGCCCATCCGCCAAGCACTTTCTGACAGGAGGCCGCCTGCTCTCTGGCGGAGCCATCTCCTGGCTTTACTGCAAAAATCGTACTTCCCACACCGATATTGCCTTTTCCGACCTCCGGATACGTCTCCTGGATTTTCGCCATGACCGGCTTTAACTCTTCCAGTGCATCCAGCGGGCAGGTCCCCTCTTCGATGGCTTTCTGAGCTTTCTGCACCTCTTTTGCTCTGCCCACATATGCAGGATCTTTCCTGGAAAGCGCAAACTCTGCAAGCCCCAGCGGGTTAGAACGATAAGAAGATGTCTCTCCGGAAGGAATCAGTTCATCTGTTGTGGTTACCGGATCGTGGATCTCTGATACAACTTTCAGGATCAGATTCTCCGGCAATGCTGACATTTCCGGCCAATCCTTAATATTCGGTCCGAATTTGATCTCTACTGACGGATCTGCCACGCCGTGACTGTCAAATACACGATTTGCATAGATCTTGCTGTCAAAGTGATATTTCTGCCCTTTGTATTCTACATCCATCGCTGTTGCCGGAGTCAGGAACCCTTTGTTTGCTGCTGTAGCCGCGATCGATCTTGCATCCATTAAGGCAACGGAAGCAATCTGTCCGCTCTGCAGCTTGGAGCCTTCTCTGTTAGGAAAGTTTCTTGTGGAGTGACGGATAGAAAATGCGTTATTTGCCGGAGTGTCTCCCGCTCCGAAGCATGGGCCGCAGAAGGCCGTCTTGACAATTGTTCCTGCCTCCATCAGATCTGCAACCGCTCCGTTTTTCACCAGTTCCATATAAATTGGCGTACTTGCCGGATATACGCTGAAAGTAAATTCATCTGCTCCGATATAATGTCCTTTGATAATGTCGGCAGCTGCGCAGATATTTTCAAATCCGCCGCCTGCACATCCTGCAATGATTCCCTGATCCACATACAGTTTTCCGTCAACGATCTTACTCTGCAGGGAGTAATCCACTGCGCCGTCCAGGCTGACAAGAGCCTTCTTCTCTACATCATGAAGGACATCCGCCAGATTTGCATTGACCTCGTCGATCGTATATACATTGGAAGGATGGAACGGCATCGCGATCATCGGACGGATCTCGCTTAAGTTTACATAGACCATGCCGTCATAATATGCCACACTGCCCGGATTCAGTTCCTTATAATCCTCCGGTCTTTCGTGGATCTCATAAAATTCGCGGATCGTCTCATCTGTCTTCCAGATGGAAGACAGGCAGGTTGTCTCTGTCGTCATAACATCGATTCCGATACGGAAGTCTGCGCTTAATTTTTCCACACCGGGACCTACAAATTCCATCACCTTATTATTAACATAACCATTTGCGAAAGTCGCGCCGATAATTGCCAGCGCCACATCCTGAGGACCTACCCCTTTGATCGGCTCTCCGTCCAGATAAATACCTACTACCTGCGGCATTTTTATATCATAAGTTTTATTTAAAAGCTGTTTTACAAGCTCAGGTCCCCCTTCGCCCATAGCCATCGTTCCCAGCGCTCCGTAGCGGGTATGGCTGTCTGAACCGAGGATCATTTTTCCGCCGCCTGCCAGCATTTCTCTTGCAAACTGATGAATGACTGCCTGATGAGGCGGTACGTAAACACCACCGTACTTCTTTGCACAGGTCAGTCCAAACATATGGTCATCTTCATTGATGGTTCCGCCTACTGCACAGAGGGAATTGTGGCAGTTTGTCAGGACATAAGGAACCGGAAATTTCTCCAGGCCTGATGCTCTCGCTGTCTGGATAATTCCTACAAACGTAATGTCATGGGAAGTCAGCTTATCAAATTTAATCTGAAGGCGTTCCATATTTCCGGACACATTGTGCTCCTTCAAAATATTGTAGGCCATTGTCTGGGAAGCTGCTTCTTCTCTGGTCACACTGCTTCCGGTTTCGTGGCGCACTTCTTCTATATCTTCAACGATTTTTGTGCCGTTTATCAGATATACGCCGTTATCGTAAAGCTTTATCATCTTTGCAATTCCTCCTGATTCTTTTTTCTTCTGCCCTTTGCTGGCACCTGTCTGTTTATTGTAGCCCGGTTCTGTCCAAAAGTCAAATTGCATCCTCACTGCTGTGTTCTTTTTCTTTCATTGCTCTCATATGTTTTTCCACCATCAGCGCAATCTTAAAGGTCATAGCATCTTCAAACACCCGCACATCCAGTCCGGTCTTTTTCTGGATCTTCTCCAGGCGATATACCAGAGTATTTCGATGTACATAAAGCTTCCGCGCCGTTTCCGATATGTTCAGATTATTTTCGAAGAACGTATAAACTGCCGTCAGTTCTTCCTCCTCAAAACTGCCTGCCGCATTTCCTTCAAACACCTCATCCAGAAACATTTCACACAGCTTTTCGGGAAGCTGATGGATCAGCCGTCCGATCCCAAGCACTTTGTAATTGAGCACCCGTTTCTGCGGATAGAAAATCCGTCCTACCTCCAGCGCTGTTTTTGCCTCTCTATAGGAGCCTGAAACTTCCTTAAGTTCTTCTGTGATCGTGCCAAAAGCTA
>NZ_JAYAZJ010000008.1:0-3041 GCF_037273965.1 Claveliimonas sp.
CAAGAGAAAGCTATACCATTCTGAACGATATTGATGAAAATGAACTGAAAAAACCAAGCCTGCATGTCAGTCTGCCTGTATGCGGCGATGCCGGAGAGCTGATCCGAAAGCTGATAAAGGCTGCAAAAAAACGTGGAGCTTCCAAGGAAAACCCCTTATTCCAGGGAAATGCATGGAGAAATCAGTGTCTTTTATGGAAGCAAAAATATCCGGTTGTTGTGTCCGGTCATTATGAAATTGTGGAGGATGGCTGCACAAATATTTATGCGTTTTATGAAGAACTGTCCAGAGCCATGAAGGAAAACCAGAATCTTATGGTCAGTGTGGGAACTTCCAGAGTTGCAGGAAGTCAGGCTTTTCGTGTAAAAAAAGGTCAGCGCTTTATTACAAATCCCAATACAGCGTCTATGGGATTCTGCCTTCCGGGGGCAACAGGGGTGTGTATTGCATCCGGGAAACAGCCGGTAGTCTGTGTAACCGGAGAAGGAAGCCTTCAGATGAATATTCAGGAACTGCAGACGATCAGGCAGAATCATCTTCCGATAAAACTTTTTGTAATCAACAATCAGGGATATCATTCCATTCGACAGACTCAGCAGAGCTATTTTGGAGAGCCTCTGGTGGGAGTTGGACAGGAGAGCGGCGACCTGAGCTTTCCGGATCTTCAGAAGCTTATTCCGGCTTATGGATTTCCGTACAGATGTATTCACAGCTCAGAAAAACTGGCGGATACGATTAAGGAAGTATTGGAAATGGATGGAGCGGCTGTATGTGAGGTTTTTGTAACCAGGTATCAGAAAACCGAGCCGAAAACCTCATCGAAAAAGCTTCCGGATGGAAAAATGGTGTCTGCGCCTCTTGAGGACATGTATCCGTTTCTTTCCAGGGAGGAGCTGGAAGAAAATATGTACATTCCTCTTCCGTAGCAGAAGTAGTATAATGTCTCATTCACATTCGCATAATAATTGTCTGAATTTCCAGCTGCCGGGCTGTCGTCAATCGCCGATGCTGCCGCATCACCTTATTCCTTCGCCTTACAGACGGAAAATTCACTTTGCGTCATTACACTGAAAATGAATGAGACAATACGCCAGAGTATTTTTATGCTCTTTAAATCAGACAAAAATATTCTGCCAGACAGCAGAAACAATAGAAAAACAGAAGAGTTTTTCTGATTTCATATATTCTAAAGACAGTACAAAAGTTAAATAAGAAGGAAAATTATGCAGCGGATTATTGTAACAGGAGCCACCAGTATGATCGGCGTGGCTTTAATAGAAGAATGCATAAAGCATGGAACAGAGGTTTATGCAGTTGTACGGGAAGGGTCAAAAAAGCGTTCCCGTTTGCCGGAAAGCAGTCTGATCAAATTTGCGGACTGTTCTCTGGAGCATCTGGACAGGTTGCCGGAAATGATTTCGCAGGAATGCGATACGTTTTATCATATTGCCTGGGGGAATACCGGAGAAAACAGAAATTCAAGCACAGAGCTTCAAAGCCGGAACATCGGGTATACTTTAGCAGCAGTAAAGGCAGCGGCAGCTCTTGGCTGTAAACGTTTTATCGGAGCCGGATCCCAGGCAGAGTACGGTCTGCTGGATCTGGACAGGATTTCACCAGAAAGCGCGGCAAATCCCACAACTCCTTACGGAGCGGCAAAGCTGGCATCCGGATATCTGGCAAGGATGCTTTGCAAGGAACTGGGAATAGAGTGTATCTGGCCCAGAATATTCAGTGTTTATGGAATTTATGAAAAAGAAACTACCATGATCGCCTCCGGCCTCAGAAAAATGCTGGCAGGGGAGCCTACAGAATTTACACCCGGAATGCAGAGATGGGAATATCTTTTCAGCGCAGACGCAGGCCGCGCCTTTTATCTTATTGGAGAAAAAGGACGGGACGGAGCCGTGTACTGCGTAGGAAGCGGACAGCCTGCGCTGCTTCGGGATTATATACAGAAAATGGCAGAGCTTACAGATTACAGGAATCCGGGGATCGGAGCCAGACCATATCCCAAAGGCGCTGTAATGAACCTTTGCGCAGATATTGATTCTCTTTATCAGGATACAGGTTTTGTACCGGAGTATACGTTTGAGCAGGGAATCAGAGAAACCATTGCCTGGCTGAAAAGCCAGAGTACAGGAGATAAAAAATGAAAAAGAAAATTTCAGTGGTAATTCCTACATATAATGAAGAGGCAAACGTGGTTCCACTGTCAAAAGCAGTTACAGAAGTAATGGAGCGCGACCTCAGTGATTATGACTATGAGATTTTGTTTATTGACAATCATTCCAAAGACAATACGCAGGCGCTGATCCGCGGACTGTGTGCCAATAATAAAAACATTAAGGCTATTTTTAATGCAAAAAACTTCGGTCAGGCCAGATCTCCTGTTTACGGTATGAAACAGGCATATGGAGACTGTGTGGTTCGTATGTGCGCTGATTTTCAGGACCCGGTAGAGATGATCCCGAAATTTGTCAGAGAATGGGAACAGGGAAATAAAATCGTGATCGGTGTGAAAAATGCCAGTCAGGAACGAAAGGGAATGTACAGGATCCGTGGTCTGTATTACAAGATGATCAGAAAGATCACCGAGATCGACCATATTGAACAGTTTACCGGTTTTGGACTGTATGACAAAAAATTTGTAGACGTGGTGCGAGACCTTCATGATCCCATGCCCTATCTTCGTGGAATCATTGCAGAGCTTGGGTTTGATTATAAAGCAATTCCCTATATTCAGCCTAAAAGAAGAGCAGGAAAAAGCAAAAATAATTTTTACAGCCTTTATGATTATGCCATGATTGGTATTACCTCATATTCTAAAGTAGTGATGCGTCTGGCAACTTTTGCCGGTTTTATTATTGGCGGTCTGAGCTTTGCGGCAGGTATTGTATATCTGATTCTGAAGCTGATGTACTGGGATCGTTTTTCGGCAGGCATTGCTCCTATGGTCATCGGTATGTTCTTTCTGGGAGCTCTTCAGCTGTTCTTTATCGGATTTCTTGGAGAATATGTACTGAGTAAGATCGGAAGAG
>NZ_JAYAZJ010000009.1:0-3210 GCF_037273965.1 Claveliimonas sp.
AGAAACACAGGAAGATGACACAGAACTTGTAGCAGTCATCGCAGCAGCGATCGCGGCATCAGAAGGTACAAGTACCGACGGCTTTGTTGTTCGGAGCATTCGCCGCCGCAGATCAAATAAATGGAATTAAGGATAACCGGATCAGGAGGATATAAAAATGAAAAATTACACAATTACTGTGAATGGAAATGTATATGATGTAACTGTAGAAGAAAACGCAGGAGGAGCAGCACCGGCACCAGCTGCAGCACCGGCTCCGAAAGCACCGGCAGCCCCGAAGGCAGCACCAGCACCAAAACCGGCTGCAAAAGCAGTGGGAGCAGGAGCAATCCAGGTGAAAGCAGGTGCAGCAGGAAAAGTATTTAAAATTGAGGCAAATGTCGGACAGAATGTAAAAAGAGGCGACGCTGTTGTCATTATTGAAGCCATGAAAATGGAAATTCCGGTTGTGGCACCAGAAGACGGAACAGTTGCAAGCATTGATGTGGCTGTCGGTGATGCGATTGAGGCTGGAGCAGTGCTGGCTACCTTAAACTAGGCAGTATATGTGAGCACTGCAGAGGTACTTTTGAAACACGACTGGAGGTTAAAAAATGGATTATATTATAACAACATTGGGAAACCTCGTGCAGCAGACAGCTTTCCTCAATCTGACATGGGGAAATCTTATCATGATTGCTGTTGCATGTTTTTTCCTGTTTCTTGCAATCAGACATGGATTTGAACCTCTGCTGTTAGTGCCGATCGCTTTTGGTATGCTGCTTGTTAATATCTATCCCGATATTATGCTGCATGCAGATGAGGCTGCTAACGGTACAGGTGGACTTCTCTATTATTTCTATGTGTTGGATGAATGGTCTATCCTTCCGTCACTGATTTTCCTGGGTGTCGGAGCGATGACAGACTTTGGACCATTGATCGCAAATCCGAAGAGTTTTCTTCTCGGGGCAGCGGCGCAGTTTGGTATTTTTGCAGCATATCTGGGAGCGATGGCTATGGGCTTTTCAGACAAAGCTGCAGCGGCTATTGCAATTATCGGAGGGGCAGACGGACCGACTTCTATCTTCCTTGCAGGTAAATTGCAGCAAACAGCTATTTTGGGACCGATTGCCGTAGCGGCTTACTCCTATATGGCGCTTGTTCCTATTATTCAACCGCCTGTTATGAAGCTCTTGACAACGGAAAAAGAGCGGAAGATTAAGATGGAGCAGCTTCGTCCTGTTTCCAAGCTGGAGAGAATCCTGTTCCCGATCATCGTAACGATCGTTGTTTGTATGATTCTTCCTACAACGGCACCACTGGTTGGTATGCTTATGCTTGGCAACCTGTTCCGCGAATCCGGTGTGGTAAGACAGCTTACGGAGACTGCATCCAATGCACTGATGTATATCGTAGTTATTCTGCTTGGCACATCGGTAGGAGCGACTACAAGTGCAGAGGCATTTTTGAATCTGGATACCCTTAAGATCGTAGCCCTTGGACTGATCGCCTTTATTTTCGGTACAGCAGCCGGTGTCCTTCTTGGAAAGCTGATGTGCGTACTGACAAAGGGCAAGGTTAATCCGCTGATCGGTTCTGCGGGAGTATCGGCAGTTCCTATGGCGGCCAGAGTTTCACAGAAGGTCGGATCAGAGGCTGACCCCACAAACTTCCTTCTGATGCACGCTATGGGACCAAACGTTGCAGGTGTAATTGGTACGGCAGTTGTTGCCGGAACATTCATGGCTATTTTCGGTGTAATGTAATAAGATAAATGGAGGAAGAAATAATGGCAGAAATTCAGAAAAAACCAATTAAAATAACAGAAACCATTCTGCGTGATGCCCATCAGTCTCTGATCGCTACCCGCATGACAACGGAACAGATGCTGCCGATCATTGATAAAATGGATAAAGTAGGGTATCACTCTGTAGAGTGCTGGGGCGGTGCTACTTTTGATGCGTCCCTTCGTTTCCTGAAGGAAGATCCGTGGGACCGTCTTCGTAAATTCCGTGACGGATTTAAGAACACCAAGCTTCAGATGCTCTTCCGGGGACAGAATATTCTTGGATACCGTCCTTATGCAGATGACGTTGTAGAATATTTTGTTCAGAAATCTGTAGCAAATGGAATTGATATTATACGTATTTTTGACTGTCTGAACGATCTTCGTAATCTGCAGACAGCAGTAAAAGCAGCAAATAAGGAAAAGGCAGATGCACAGGTTGCGCTTTCCTATACCCTTGGGGATGCCTATACACTGGAATACTGGGTAGATATTGCCAAGAGAATTGAGGATATGGGTGCAAATTCTATCTGTATCAAGGATATGGCGGGACTTCTTCTGCCATATGAGGCTACAGAGCTTATTACCGCGCTGAAAGAGGCGGTTGATCTTCCGATCCAGCTGCATACACATTACACATCCGGCGTAGCATCTATGACTTATCTGAAAGCAGTAGAGGCAGGTGTGGATGTGATCGATACTGCAATGTCTCCGTTTGCGCTTGGAACTTCACAGCCGGCTACGGAAGTTATGGTAGAGACCTTCCGCGGAACTCCTTATGATTCCGGGCTGGATCAGAAACTTCTTGCAGAGATTGCAGATTACTTCCGTCCGATCCGCGACGAAGCGTTGGACAGCGGACTTCTGAATCCGAAGAACCTTGGAGTAAATATCAAGACACTTCTCTATCAGGTGCCTGGCGGAATGCTTTCCAATCTGACTTCCCAGCTGAAGGAGCAGGGAGCAGAGGATCGTTACTATGAAGTGCTTGAAGAAGTTCCGAAAGTAAGAAAGGATCTTGGAGAACCGCCGCTTGTCACACCTTCTTCACAGATCGTAGGAACACAGGCTGTGTTTAATGTTCTGATGGGAGAACGATATAAGATGGCAACAAAGGAGACAAAGGATGTGTTAAGCGGAAAATACGGCGCTACAGTTAAGCCTTTTAATCCGGATGTTGTAAAGAAAGTTCTGGGAGATAATCCGGAGATCATTACCTGCCGTCCGGCAGACCTTCTTGAGGATGAGCTGGATACGCTCCGCAAAGAGTGTGAACAATGGATTCAGCAGGATGAGGATGTCCTGACTTACGCATTATTCCCGCAGGTTGCAACGGATTTCTTCAAGTACCGTGAAGCACAGCAGACAAAGATAGATGTAGATATGGCAGATACAAAGAGCGGAAGTTATCCGGTATAATCGGAATAATGTTGAAAAAATCCGGT
>NZ_JAYAZJ010000010.1:0-1967 GCF_037273965.1 Claveliimonas sp.
GAAGTCCAAGCTGGACTCCTGTCAATGGACCTGCGAAAGTAGGATCTCCTGCTGTAACAGTCTCAGCTGCAAGTCCTGCAGCTTCACCTTCTGCTGCACCGAGAATTACTACTAAATTCTCAGCTCCCAGCTCGTCAGCAAATTCTTTTACTCTCTTCTGGTTTTCCAGATCCATTGCGCCTGCGCTCGTTCAGACGAAACATTCCGTTGATGCAAATACAACCTCAGCACCAGCTGTTTTCACGCATTCTGCGATAGCCGGTCCCGGGATACCATCACGGTCTCCGATAATTATTGCTTTTTTACCTTCTAAAATAGCCATAATTATGCTTTCTCCTTTCTTCAGTAATTCATTTTGGTTGTTTTTTATGATTAAAGATATTTCTTAATCATCGCTTCAATGCTTTCCTCTGTAGCATCGTCTTTTACAACTTCGTCGATCTTCTCTCCGTCCTTGTAAATAGCCATCACAGGAAGTCCCAGTACTTTCTGGGAAATTGCAAGGCGGCGTGCCTTTGTTGTATTCAGGGCTGTAAATTTCATTTTGTCCCCGTAAGTATCAGCAAACTCATGTACCTTCGGCATCAATGCCTGGCACGGTACACATCCGTCACCGTAAAAATCTACGAAAACGTATCCGTCTGCTTTCAGAACTTCTTCTTCAAATGTATTCTTATCTACTTCTATCATTGTAATCACTCCTTCATGAATATTTATGGCTTTTTTGCTTCAGCGGTTTAGAAATAATCTGAAAGACTTCTCTCTACCTGAACAGCTGCAATTGCGCCGTCAGCTGCCGCTGTCACTACCTGACGCAGGCTCTTGATCCTGACATCCCCTACTGCATATACATTTGGAATATTGGTGTGCATATTCTCATCTGTCTTAATATAGCCTCTTTCGTCCATATCAATGATGCCCTCAAAGATCTTGGAATTTGGAACCGTTCCAATAAATCCAAACACACCGAACATGCCGTCCTCTTCGTCGGCTTCCACTGTCTTTACTTCGCCAGTCTTGACATTCTTTACTTTCATCCACTGCAGGATGTCATCTCCGCCGACTTCCTCTACTACGCTGTCCCAGAAAAATTCAATCTTCGGATTTGCAAAGGCTTTCTCCTGAATGGATTTTGCTGCACGAAGCTCGTTTCTTCTGTGGATGATCGTAACTTTTCTCGCGAATTTTGTCAGATACATTGCTTCTTCTACTGCAGAATCACCGCCTCCGACTACAAACACTTCCAGATCTTCAAAGAAGTTTGCATCACATGTTGCACAGTAGGAAACTCCTTTTCCTCTGAATGCCGCTTCTCCTTTGCATCCGATCGGTCTTGCATATGCGCCGGTTGCAATAATGACATTCTTTGCCTGATATTCTGCTTTCGCGCTCTTTAAGATCTTGATCTCTCCGCTGAAATCCACAGCATTGATCGTGTCAGAAACACGCTCTGCACCGAATTTTTCCACCTGCTGTGTCATTCTTGCGATCAATGACGGACCGGACTCTCCTTCTACGATCTGTCCCGGATAGTTCTCAATGTCGTCTGTGATCGCAATCTGTCCGCCGTCCTGTCCCTTTTCGATGACAAGGGTAGACAGACGGCTCCGTCCTGCGTACAGTCCTGCAGCAAGTCCTCCCGGACCTGCTCCAAGGATGATTACGTCATAAATTTTGCTCATCGGTAACATCTCCTTTTTCAGCTGTTTTTATTAATCAAAGATTGTCTGACCATCCACTTCTGTGGTAAGAGCTTCCAGAGCTTTCTCTACGATGTGACGGCGAAGTTCTTTCTCTTCCGCCGGGTCAAGTGCCGGATTTCCAAGCGGATGAGGAATTGCGATCGCCGGAACGATTCTGTTTGCTCCTACTGTCATAGAAATCGGAGTAACTGTACAAACATGTACAACCGGGATTCCTGCTCTCTCGATTTCTTTTACCATCGTTGCACCGCAACGAGTACAGGT
>NZ_JAYAZJ010000011.1:0-3263 GCF_037273965.1 Claveliimonas sp.
CTGTTAAGGCGGTGACCGGGAAACCGATTCTCTATGTAGGTATGGGAGAAAAGCTTTCTGACCTGGAACAGTTTTATCCGGACAGAATGGCATCCCGTATCCTGGGAATGGGGGATGTGCTTACCCTCATCGAAAAGGCGGAGGCAGAAATCGACGAAGAAAAGGCAAAAGAAATGTCCCGCAAGATGAAAAAAGCACAGTTTGACTTTGATGATTTCCTGGAAAGCACCAAACAGATGAAAAATATGGGCGGTCTTTCCGGTATCCTTGGCATGCTGCCCGGCATGGGTCCCATGGGCGGTCTCGGGAAAAAAGGCATGCAGTTGGATGACAGTCAGACAGAAGAAGCAGAAAAGAAAATGGCGCGGATGGAAGCAATGATCTATTCTATGACTCCCCAGGAGCGCCGCGATCCGGATCTTCTGAATCCTTCCAGAAAGCACCGTATAGCCAGAGGCGCCGGTGTGGACATCAGTGAAGTGAACCGTATGGTAAAACAGTTCAATGAGATGAAAAAGATGATGAAGATGATGGGAAAAGGTGGTAAAAAGGGAAAATTCAGATTACCTTTTTAACCAGCACATATGCGGGTATCCGCAGTGTGCCAGATAGATAATAAAAAATGTGGAGGTGAAAAAAATGGCAGTAAAAATCAGATTAAAAAGAATGGGACAGAAAAAAGCTCCTTTCTATAGAATCGTTGTAGCTGATTCCAGATCCCCAAGAGATGGAAAGTTCATCGAGGAGATTGGAACATATGATCCAAACCAGGATCCTAGCGTGTTCAATGTAAATGAAGAAGCAGCAAAGAAATGGCTGAACAACGGTGCGCAGCCTACAGAAGTAGTAGGAAAGATTTTCAAGGCAGCAGGCATTGAAAAATAAGACCGGGAGGTGTGCGTATCATGAAGGAATTAGTAGAAGTCATCGTTAAAGCACTGGTAGATGACCCGGAAAGTGTTGTTGTGACAGAGAAAGAGGAAGGCCGTACAACAGTAGTTGAAGTGAAGGTGGCAGATTCCGATATGGGAAAAGTCATTGGAAAACAGGGCCGAATTGCAAAAGCAATCCGCGCTGTCGTAAAAGCAGCAGCATCGAAAGAAGATAAGAAAGTGGTAGTTGATATCGCTGGCTAGAAAGAAAAGCGCGTTTGGGGAAGCGAAGGGTCCAAAAAGACCATTTCCCGGACACGCTTTTATTCTTCTAAAGAAGAATTTTGGTTTCTGCAAAGAAGTTTTATTTGACGATTAAAAATATGTAAAAAGAGCAAAAGCAAGGAGAAAAACTATGGAAAAACAGCTTCGGGTAGGCGTTATTTCTTCCACCCATGGGATAAGGGGCGAAGTAAAGGTATTTCCTACAACAGATGATGTGAAGCGTTTCAAAAAACTGAAGAAAGTTTATCTGGATACAGGAAAAGAACAGATTCCCCTGGAGATAGAACAGGTCAGATTTTTCAAACAGTTTGCTATCTTAAAATTCAAGGGAATTGATAATATAAATGACATTGAGAAATATAAAGGGAAGGACATTCTGGTTGACAGAGAGGACGGAACTCCCCTTGGGAAGGATGAGTACTATATTGCCGACATGATCGGAATGGATGTGTATACAGACGATCCCAGGGAACATTTCGGCAAATTGAAAGACGTTATGGCTACAGGCGCCAATGATGTCTATGTCATTGATTCTGACAGACATGGAGAAGTGCTTGTACCGGCAATCCGGCAGTGTATAATGGATATTGACGTAGAAGAAAGAAAGATGACCATTCATCTGATGGAGGGACTGTTATCATGATGCATTTTCATATTATGACACTATTTCCGGAAATGGTGATGGCAGGACTTGGGACGAGCATAACCGGACGGGCCATCGACAGGGGCCTTTTGTCCATTGATGCAGTCAACATCCGGGATTATGCGTTTAACAAGCACAACAGTGTGGATGACTATCCTTACGGCGGGGGAGCGGGGATGCTGATGCAGGCGGAACCGGTGTATTTAACTTATGAGGCAATCCGGGAGAAAATAAACAGCCGGGAAGGGAAAGAAATATCAAAAGCGCCACGGGTAATCTACCTGTCTCCCCAGGGAAAAACATTTTCACAGGAAATGGCAGAAGAGCTTGCAAAAGAGGAAGATTTGATCCTTCTGTGCGGCCACTATGAAGGGATTGACGAGAGGGTGCTGGAAGAGATCGTGACAGACTATGTCTCCATCGGCGATTATGTACTTACCGGAGGAGAACTTCCGGCTATGGTAATGGTAGATACCATTTCCAGGCTGGTTCCGGGTGTTCTGCACAATGATGTCTCTGCAGAGTTTGAAAGCTTTCAGGATCATCTTCTGGAATATCCCCAGTATTCCAGACCGGAAATCTGGCATGACAAGCAGGTGCCGCCTGTCCTTTTATCAGGTCATCATGCCAATGTGGAAAAGTGGAGAAGAGAGCAGTCCGTGATCCGCACGGCAAAGAACCGACCGGATCTTCTTAAGAAAGCCCAGCTTACGGAAGCGGAGAGGAAGATGCTGGAAGAGACGGGAATCGAGCTGTCATGATTTTCTGTGGCAGGATAAGGCTGTGACCCTGCGCGGGCTGTCCTTGTGTATCATTTAAAACTTGCTAAAAAAATAAAAACAGACATTGCAATGAAGTGGTGTGACACTTTATTGCAATGTCTGTTTTTTTGCTTTGTGCGCCTGGCGGCGCACGTTTCTTAAGAGTGCAAGTCCCAAATCTGCCCGGTAGCGGGAAAGATATAGCCGAAGGCAAGGGTGTCCATCGTGAGGTGGAATCTGAAGGAAGCCGGATGTGGGGAACCTACTAACCCACGGGCAAACCTCTGGTCTGACGAACAGAAACCGCATATAAGGCTGTACATGAGGGTAAGTCTGCATAGCAAGATGAAGCCCGATAGCTACACGGAATCATGTGAAGTAAATGCGGCAGATGGATGGAGGGAAAGAAACGTGTGGTACCCAGGGAGGTCTGTGTGGAACGCTCCGAAAGGAGTAACCGTTATTGTGAAATAACGCTGAACGCACAGAAGTCAGCAGAGGCTATAGTAGCCAGAAGTTTTTCTCGGCGAAGGGCTGAATCAATAGGAGTCCTTAGTACGACAGGAAAAGGAGGGATGAGCAGATGGGTACAGAAAACAAAGAAAGCTGCTTACAAAGAGATAGCGCGGAACGCAAAGGGTATGTGAGAGCGCACCGCTCATTCAACCGGATATGGAAGGAAAGGGACAGTGCAGAGCCGGA
>NZ_JAYAZJ010000012.1:0-3288 GCF_037273965.1 Claveliimonas sp.
TGGCATTTTCCACTGTAGTCGGAATGTTAATAATGGCTTTATTGTCCGCCTGGGGATTCCAGACATCCAGTACTGCGTTACATACCTCTACAGCATAGTCAACCTCTGTTCCGGAAAAACTCTCCGGACTGTACTCGAACGTAAAATTACCTTCTGTTTCATCTGCCAGTTTTTTTAACAGCTTCGCCCCGTCAACGGCAATTTTTTTCACCTGTTCCTTATCTTTTTTAAATACCTGTTCCCTCTGCGCAACAGATGTGGAGTTATAAAGATGGATCACAGCGTGAGGAGCTCCTTTAACGGCTTCAAATGTCTTTTTGATGATATGTTCTCTTGCCTGTGTCAGTACCTGGACTGTCACGTCATCAGGAATCATCTTCCGCTCGATCAATGCTCTCATAAAGCGGTATTCTGTCTCAGAAGCAGCCGGAAATCCCACTTCAATTTCCTTAAAACCAACTTTTACAAGCAACTCAAAAAATTCCAGTTTTTCTTCTAAGCTCATAGGTTCGATCAGCGCCTGGTTTCCGTCTCTAAGATCCACGCTGCACCAGATGGGCGGCTGATCAATGTATTCCTTCTTTACCCAGTCATATGTTACTTCCGGCGGCATAAAATACTGCCGTTCATATTTTTCACAATTTTTCATCTTGCCATCTCCCTTACTATCTTCCAAAAGTTAAATATTAATCAACTTTCTTGTCTTTTTTTAATACTTGTTTATCCTAACATACATATTCAAAAAATAGAAGTGACAAATTTAATCATTTTAATTGATTTATTTTAATACATTTTCATTTTTATATCACGCAAAACAATTCTGTTATCTTTGTAAAACACCAGAAAAAATCCCGTTTCAAAATCGGCTCTGCCGCATATATTTCATCACCGGATACCACAAAATCATCCACAATATAGCGTATCTTTCCAACTGTCTCTCCCTTTTCAACCGGGGCTTCTATATAGTCCGGAAGAGTCACAACTGTCTCCACTTTTTCGTCTTCAGCCATCAAAAACAGACGACTATTTCCCTTTACGGATAAGCTGACCCTGGAATCTCTCCCAACTCCTCTGTCCGGCACTCCGTTTCTGACCGGAAGGTCCGGCAGCGTATCTGCCCTCTCTATTTTTTCATACTGATAATTATCAATTCCGTACTGCATCAGTTTTTTTGTATCAGACCACTTATAATTTTTATTGTTAGGCCATCCGCATGCAAGCAGGGCAACAATGAAGGTTCTATTGTCCCTCTTTAATGCCCCTACATAACAGTAGCCTGCAGCCGCGGTAAATCCTGTCTTTCCAGTAAGGGCCCCCTCCATCATATCAAGAAAGGCATTATGATTTAAACAGGAGAAGCTGCGGTTTCCTGAAACATCTGTAAACTGATAACTTTTTGTTCTGGTTATTTCGAGAAACCGTTCTCTTTCCGGCGAAATCTTAATACAATAACGCATGATGTGCGCAAGATCAGCGGCTGTTGTCCCATGAATGTCTTCTTCGTCTTTCCCGTCCAGTCCGTTTGGGGTGACAAAATGTGTATTTTTGCATCCGATTTCTTTTGCCTTTTTATTCATTTGATCTGCAAAAGCTTCCACGGTTCCGGCCTGATTTTCCGCCAGGACCACAGCGCTGTCGTTATGGGATTCCAGCATCAGGGAGTAGAGAAGATCCTCTGTAAAGTACTGTTCCCCTTCTTTTACTCCAAGTCGGACCTGCGGCTGTAACGCTGCATGATCAGAAGCTGTGCAAATCTCCTCCATATCGGATTCCAAGACAAGAATACAGGTCATAATTTTTGTTGTACTTGCCATGGGGCGAACAGTCTTTTCTTCTTTTCCAAATAAAACACGCCCGCTGTCAGCGTCCATCAAAACCGCTGACCGGGCGTAAAGCTGTGACAGTTCTTCGGGAGTCTTGCTGGCTTTTGCCTGAGCCGGGGCAAAGAAAACTTCCAGTAAAAGAACTGCTGTTGCCAATATCATTTTATATTTTGATCTCACCATCTTAAGTCACACCAGATTCTTTTTATTCTTTTCCAGTCTATGCGCCTGCAGCTGCTGATATTCCGAATCTGCTATGAAATTCTATATCAGATATCCAGTTTCATCTGTACCTCTTCCTCTGCTTCATGTTTAAAAGTTTCTACCTGTTCTGAATTGAGGCTTGGAAGTTCATCCAGCGAATGGATGCTGAATCTTCTAAGGAACTCCTCCGTTGTCCCAAAGAGAAGCGGACGTCCGGGAGCGTCCAGTCTGCCTACTTCACATACAAGATTATACTCAACCAGACGGTTTACTGCATGATCCGACTTTACTCCTCTTATCTTTTCGATCTCCAGTTTTGTCACCGGCTGCTTATATGCAATAATAGATAAAGTCTCCAGCTGTACATCCGTCAATACATATTTTCTGGGCTGTCTGGCCACTTTGATCAAATATTCATACATATCCGTTTTTGTACACATCTGAAAGGAATTTTCCAGCTCTATGATCCGCATTCCCCGATCAGACGCCTCATATTTATCCATCATATTATGTATGATCTTTCGTGTCGTATCCTCATCGTGTTCAATGGCCGCCGCAATCCTGGACAGCTCCACTGAATCTCCCATTGTAAAAAGAATGGCTTCTATTATACCTTCCAGTCTGCTGATCTCCACTTTTATACTTCCCTTTCTATATTCGGCTTATTGCCGATACACCATTGATGTAATACAGATATCATCAAAAGGCTGTTTCTGTTCTATTTTGATTTTTCCGGTCTTCATCAGTTCCAATACAGCAAGAAATGTCACCACAAGCTGCACTTTCGATCCCTGCTTTTTCAAAAGCTGCCGGAAACTGAATACAGAGTGGTTTACTGCGTATTCCTCCACATAATCCAGTTTTTCCGGAAGCGATACTTCTTCTTTTTCTATTTTTCCAAATCCGCTCCGGATCGGATCGATCTTTTCATCCTGCCGCCGCATAACATCCCTGAAGATGCGGTTCAGCTTTGCCAGGGTCAGGTCTCCGAGAAGTTCTTCCAGGTTTACCGGCTCCACATATTCCTGAACCTCCTCCGGTATATCCGGTTCCCGATAGATTGCTCTTTCTCCCTCCACCTGCCTGTCGCGAAGTTCGTAAGCCATATATTTATACATCTTATACTGCAAAAGCTGCTCTACCAGTTCCTGCCGGGGATCTTCCTCCTGCCCCTCTTCATTTATCTCTTTCGGAAGCAGCATCCGGCATTTGATGTCCAGGAGAGTAGCTGCCATGAGGAGAAATTCACTCATAACATTCA
>NZ_JAYAZJ010000013.1:0-3331 GCF_037273965.1 Claveliimonas sp.
TAAAAGGAGCTTCCAAGGGAGAAGGGCTTGGCAATCAGTTCCTGGCAAATATCCGGGAAGTGGATGCGATTGTCCATGTAGTGCGCTGTTTTGAAGACAGCAATATTGTCCATGTGGACGGAAGCATTGATCCCATGAGAGATATTGAGACGATCAATCTGGAACTGATCTTCTCTGATCTGGAAATTCTGGAGCGGAGGATCGCGAAGACAACCAAGGTTGCAAGAAATGATAAGACAGCGGCCAAAGAGCTGAAACTGCTGGAGAAGATCAAGGCTCATCTGGAAGATGGAAAACTGGCAAAGAGTTTTGACGGAGCAGAAGATGAAGAAGAGCAGGAATGGCTGGAGAGCTATAATCTTCTCACTTATAAGCCGGTTATCTTTGCTGCCAATGTAACTGAGGATGATCTGGCGGATGACGGCGCTTCCAATGCAGGCGTACAGGCAGTAAGGGAGTATGCGGCGGAAGAAGGTTTTGAAGTATTTGTTGTATGCGCTCAGATTGAACAGGAGATTGCGGAACTGGAAGAGGAAGAAAAGAAAATGTTCCTGGAAGATCTGGGACTATCCGAGTCCGGACTTGAGAAACTGATCAAGGCAAGTTATCATCTGCTTGGGCTGATCAGTTACCTGACAGCAGGAGAGCCGGAGGTAAGAGCATGGACCATCAAGAGAGGAACAAAGGCACCGCAGGCTGCCGGCAAGATCCACACGGATTTTGAGAGGGGCTTTATCCGGGCAGAGGTGGTCGCTTATGACGATCTTATTGCATGCGGATCCCATAATGCTGCAAAGGAAAAGGGACTTGTACGGCTGGAAGGAAAAGATTACGTGGTACAGGATGGCGATATCATGCTGTTTAGGTTTAACGTATAGAAAGGATGAGGCAGCTTATGCATACATCAATTGACTTTCCTAATCTGGGCATCCACCTGGAAAATGTAGGAAAGACAGTGACAGTTTTCGGCTTTGATATTGCTTATTACGGAATCACGATCGGGATCGGAATGCTGGCCGGTATCGCCATGGCGTTGATGGAAGCAAAAAGGACCGGACAGAAGCAGGAGGATTATCTGGATCTGGCTATGTTCGGAATTATATTCGGGATCATCGGCGCCCGCATTTATTATGTTGTGTTCGCCTGGGATATGTACAAAGATAATCTGTTGGAGATTTTTAATACCCGCCATGGAGGTCTTGCGATTTACGGCGGAGTCATTGCGGCAGTCATTACTGTGTTTGTGGTGGCCAGGGTGAAAAAACAGCCGGTTGCCCTGCTTCTTGATACGGCAGTCTTTGGTCTTGTGACCGGGCAGATGATTGGAAGATGGGGGAACTTTTTTAACAGAGAAGCTTTTGGGGAATATACAGACAGCGTGTTGGCGATGAGGCTTCCTTTGGATGCAGTGCGCACTTCAGATCTGACAGAGAAGATCCGGGATCACATAGAAGTCATAGACGGCGTATCCTATATCCAGGTACATCCCACTTTCCTCTATGAGTCTTTGTGGTGTCTGGGAGTTCTTGTGCTTTTGCTTTTGTACCGGACACATAAGAAATTTAACGGAGAAATTTTCCTGTTGTATCTGGGAGGATACGGCCTGGGGCGGTTCTGGATCGAAGGGCTTCGGACAGATCAGCTCTGGATTCCGGGAACGGAAATTCCGGTGTCACAGGTGTTGGCGGGAACGCTGGTGATCGTGTCAGTAATCTGGATCATATGCGGAAGAAGAAAAAAGAAAGAGACGGAATCCTTATAAATGCGGAAGGATTCCGTTTTTCCTTTTTGTACCGAAAAAGAAACAAAAGAAAACAGAGTAAAATCTGGACTTTTAAAATGGCACGGTCTATAATAAAAATATATGTGAAAAAATAAATTATTATTTTTCAAAATCTAAGGAGGAACAAAAAATGGCAAGAAAAATGAAGACCATGGATGGTAATCATGCAGCAGCTCATGCGTCATACGCATATACAGACGTTGCCGCAATTTACCCGATTACCCCGTCATCTGTCATGGCAGAAGCTACAGATGAATGGGCAACACAGGGAAGAAAGAACATCTTTGGACAGGAAGTACAGGTGACTGAAATGCAGTCAGAGGCTGGTGCAGCAGGTGCTGTTCACGGATCACTGGCAGCAGGTGCCCTGACTACAACATACACAGCTTCCCAGGGTCTGCTCCTTATGATCCCGAACCTTTACAAAATTGCAGGTGAGCAGCTTCCAGGTGTGTTCAACGTATCTGCACGTGCTCTTGCAAGCCATGCACTTTCTATTTTCGGAGATCACTCAGACGTATATGCCTGTCGTCAGACCGGATGTGCAATGCTGTGTGAATCAAGTGTACAGGAAGTTATGGACCTGACACCGGTTGCACACTGCTCTGCAATCAAGGGACGCATTCCGTTCATCAATTTCTTTGACGGTTTCCGTACATCTCACGAAATTCAGAAGATTGAGACATGGGATTATGAAGATCTGAAAGATCTGGTAGATATGGACGCAATTGACGCATTCAGAAAACATGCTCTGAATCCGAATCATCCATGCCAGAGAGGTTCCGCACAGAACCCGGATATCTTCTTCCAGGCAAGAGAAGCAAGCAACCCGTACTATGCAGCTATGCCGGCTATCGTTCAGGAATACATGGACAAGGTAAATGCTAAGATCGGCACAGATTACAAACTGTTCAACTACTATGGAGCAGCAGATGCAGAGAAGGTTATCATCGCTATGGGATCTGTATGTGATACCATCGAGGAGACAGTTGACTATCTGCTGGCAGCAGGACAGAAGGTTGGTCTTGTAAAAGTACGTCTGTACAGACCATTCAGCGCACAGGCACTGATCGATGCAATTCCTGACACAGTTAAGACAATTTCTGTATTAGACAGAACAAAAGAGCCGGGTGCTCTTGGAGAGCCACTGTGGCTGGACGTTGTAGCAGCTCTGAAGGGAACAAAATTTGACGCTGTTCCGGTTCTTTCCGGACGTTACGGATTAGGTTCCAAAGATACAACACCTGCACAGATTGTTGCTGTATACAACAACACAGAAAAAGAGAAATTCACTATCGGTATCGTGGATGATGTGACAGGACTTTCCCTGGAAGAGGGCGAGCAGCTTGTTACAACTCCGGAAGGAACGATCAACTGTAAATTCTGGGGACTTGGAGCTGACGGTACAGTAGGAGCAAACAAGAACTCCATCAAGATCATCGGTGACAACACAGATATGTATGCACAGGCTTACTTCGATTATGACTCCAAGAAGTCCGGTGGTGTGACAATGTCTCACCTTCGTTTCGGTAAAAAGCCGATCAAATC
>NZ_JAYAZJ010000014.1:0-3373 GCF_037273965.1 Claveliimonas sp.
ATTCTATGACTTCTTATATAGAATGGCTTATTTCACTGCTCAACCGCTCAGATGAACAGACACTGAGTAAGGATGTCATTCGGGAAATCCAGCTTTTTATCTGCCAGCACTATGCTGAAAATATCAGCCTGAATTTCCTGGCAGAGCAGTGAAATAAGCCATTCTATATAAGAAGTCATAGAATCTGCACTGCTTTTATGACTTCGTGCCAGAAGAATGTGGCTGAGGGTGGAATTGAGTTGTGTATGCAGTTCTTCTTCGTTCAGACGAAGATCCTTCAGATAGCTGTTCAGTTCAATCAGGAAACTGATGCAGGCGGTCTGGTACTGGGTAAGGGATGGAGACTGATCAAGAAGCGAATGCATAGCCTCTTCTAACAAGGGGATGGCATTTATACGCGTCTCCGGATTCGTAAGCCTGCGGAAAATTTCAGGGAGAATATCCTGAAGAGACTGAGAACCGGCTGAAAAAAGCTGCTCAATATTCTGGTAGAGGATGATAGAATCTCTGGTACCTGCACGGTGATAATGACGTGCTCTGCGTGCTTCCTCCCAGCCCTCGTGGATCTTTTCAAGCCCGAATTTCCGGCTGCTGGCACCGCAAAACCATTCTTCAAGACCAGAGCAAAGCTGTTCCAGAAGAGAGGTAAGGGAATCAAAGGAAGAATCCGAGTCCCAGGGAAGCAGAACAAAAAGTGAAAATATCTCATCATCCAGAAATATGGCAGAGGGAATCAGAGATGTAAGCTGATTTCTCATCTGCTGTTTTTTTAAATCAATATCCTGTTGGCACAATTCCTTGTTTTTTAAAATCATAGAAAATCCATACCATTGTTTCAGATTCGGAAGATCATATCTGTCAGAATCTATCTGAGAATAACCTTTGGCTGAGGATAATAGCAGGGCTTCCAGGCGGTTAGTGTGAATCTGTGATTCTTTTTGACGGATGGCAAACTCTCCGCGGAGACGTTCCAGAAGTACTTCAATGTCTTTCAGGACAACAGGTTTGGTCAGATAGTCGCTGGCACCATTACGGATGGCCTCCTGGGCATAGGAAAAATCAGAGTATCCGCTCAGGATTACAGCTTTAACTGCAGGATATTCTTTTCTGAGAATCTTAAGAAGCTCCAGTCCTGTCATTCCCGGCATACGGATATCCATAAACACAACATCAATATGTGTTTTTTTGAGCAGAGACAGAGCTTCCTCTCCATCGGATGCAGTTCCGGCCACCTGAAAACCATAGCTGCTCCATTTTACAAAACGGGTCAGTCCCCGGCATACAATTTCTTCATCATCTACGATTAATACCTGATAGGTCATAAGCTGTCTGTACCTCCTGTGATGTCTGTCATATTTTCAGAATGATTTCTAAGGGGAAGCAAAATTTCTATCCGGGTGCCTTTTCCAGGAGTACTGGAGATTTGTAGTCCATAGGATTCCCCGTAAAAAAGCCGGATCCGCTGGTTGACGTTTACCAGTCCGATACTTTCGTCCGGAGCTTCATCTCTGTTCAGAGAAAGCTGAAGAGAGTGAAGTTCGTTTTTTTTCATTCCCCGTCCGTTATCCTCCACGAGAATATGAAGGACATTATCGCAGGCTGAAGAATGGATTCTGATAAAATATCCGCTGCTGGCATCTCCAAAAGCATGGACGACGGCATTTTCCATGATTGGCTGAAGAATAAACTGCGGAATGTAAACAGACTGATCGTCTACCTCTGTTTCCAGGAACAGCTGTATTTTTTCGCTGTGGCGGAAATTGATCACATCCAGATAAATAGAAGCATGTTCGATTCCTTCCCTAAGTGTGATGGTATTGCCTCCTGTTTTCATTCCCAGACGGCAGAGGCGGCTGAATTTTTCAATCATTTCTGTAACCGGACTTTCCCCGTCTGCTTCATACATGGCCTCCCAGCGGATGATATCCAGAGTATTATAAAGAAAATGTGGATTGATCTGCATAAGCATAGCGTCTAACTGGGCATTTTTCCAGCTGAGCTGCAGCTTCTGACGGTGAATTTCTGAGAGATATACCTGGTCGATCAGCTGGTTGGTGTTTTCAGCCATTTCGTTGAAACGATCTCCCAGTGCAGTGATCTCGTCATGTCCGCTGTTCTCATATCGGGCTGTCCATTTACCGCTTCCTGTTTTTTTCATGACCCGGTTCAATTTTTTCAGTGGATCTGAAATGCTGAAGGTAACATAATAGGAAAGTATAAAGCAGGCAATCACTGTGCCGATCAATACCAGGACACAGAGATTCCGGATATGGTAGGAGTGTGCCAATAGTGTATCCAGGCTGGCAATGTAGCAGGCAAACATTTCTGTGTCAGGAATCTGTTCGTAAGCCAGAAGAATGTTCTGGCGGTCCAGCTGAATCTGTTCTATACTTTTTCTTTTTTGCAGCATTTCTTCAAAAAGTTCCGGAATACGTGGAAAAGAAGGAGATTTGATGCTGGGATCAAACCAGGTAAGTACTCCGCTTTTTCCGATCAGGAAAATATTTCCTTGGTCGTTGTTTCCGGAAGGAGTTTCGATATCGGAAAAGGTACTGCGGTCAATGTTAAAAAGCAGTATGCCCAGAAAATCTCTGGTATTTGGTTCATATACAGCAATTTCCATGGTGATGATATTTGCAAAACCATAGACAACCTGTTCATTTTTGTAAAAAATCCCTGTCTGTTCTTTGTCGTCCATCCAGACAGGATATCCCCGCTTATCCTGTGGAACAAGATAGAAATCGGACTTGTAAAAGGCATCCAGATCCCGGATAGTGCCGCCTCTTTGAAAGCCGTTATCCTCTACCATATGGTACTGACGGGAGGGAGTGACAAACTGGATGTTTACAATATGTTTTTTGTTCTGGCGCAAAGAATAGAGCCTGTTTTCAATCAGAAAGGTGTTTGTCTGAAACAGCTGCTCCTGACCGGGACTTCTGTTTTCCGGCAGAGAAGAATTTTCGGAGATAGCTCTGATGATCCGGCTGTCATTATAAAAATTAAGCGCCATATTTTCATATTCTTCCATGGTATCCTGTATTTTCAGCCGGGTGTTCTGAACCAGCATAGAGGTATAGCGGGTAAGGTTCAGATTGATCTCTCTGGAATACTGAAAAAAGGAAAAAAAGGTAAGAAACAGCGCTGAGATAAGCAGGAGTGCAAGAAAGGAAACATTCAGGCGTTTAAAGATACCCACCTTTCGGAGCTGTCTTGTTACCAGAGAATTCCATTTTTGTTTTGCTGTGCGGATCATATGGATGAATTTCATTTGGGACCTCCGTAACATGTATGTAAACATAATGCATGAATTATTTTTTATTGTGTCTTTTTCCCAAAAACAGTGTTATAATAAAAAATAATTCATGCATTATGT
>NZ_JAYAZJ010000015.1:0-2598 GCF_037273965.1 Claveliimonas sp.
CCAAAGCTTCTTCATCCAGATTGGAACAGTCCATCATGATCAGATTCTCTGCCGTTCTGGAGATCCAGCTCTTTTTTGCGTGATCTCCTACCCACATGCGGATAAATGCTTCTTTCATTCCGATATAATATCCGCCGGCAGCCCCCAGAAAAATACTTGCAGCTGTGTTATGAAGGATTTTATTGCGATTCTGTATCATGGCAAAAGGAGTCCCCGTAGAGCCGCTTGTGTACATAATACGATTATCTGAAGCATCTTTGTAAACAGAAGACTGGCACTGCTCATAATGATTTCTGTAAGTCTCCTTATTCATAACAGGCATTTTTTCCAGAGGAGTATCCTCTGGAAAATCCTTATAAAATTCAGTTGTGCGAACTGCATGAGAGATCAGCTTCCTGATTTTCTCCTGAGTCTTTTCTATGGAAGTCCCGTTTTTATAGCTGTCACGGATTTCTTCATAATAGCCGCGTACCTTTCCTCCCTGAAGACGGTCCACCAGCCAGAATCCATACCAGCGCAGCTTTTCATCTATTACCATTTACTTTTATCCCTTCTCTGAAGTATCTTTTCCACAGCAGGCTTAAAGATTTCCGGCTTCCCGGATCACCTTTGCCATATAATCGATCTTTTCATCTGTCATGCCCGGATAAAGACCTACCCAGAAAGTATCGCGCATGATTCTGTCTGTATTTTCCAGACTTCCGGCAATGCGGTATCCTCTGCCTTCTGCTCTCATCTGATCAAAGCAGGGGTGCTTTGTAAGATTTCCGGCAAACAGCATTCTTGTCTGAACACCTTTGCTTTCAATATAAGGAACCACTTTATTTCTGTCCACTCCTTCTTTGCATGTCAAAAGGAAGCCGAACCAGCTTGGATCAGAATCGGGACAGGCTTCGGGAAGTACAAATTTTTCTTCCATTCCCTCAAGGGCTTTTCTGAGGCGCGCATAATTATGACGACGCTTTTCCACAAATCCAGGGAACTTTTCAAGCTGAGCGCATCCCACTGCCGCCTGCATATCTGTTGCTTTCAGATTATATCCAAAATGAGAGTAAACATATTTATGGTCGTAGCCAAGAGGCAGCTCTCCGTACTGTCTGTCAAATCGGTGTCCGCACACATTATCACGGCCGGACGGGCATCTGC
This sequence comes from Claveliimonas sp., assembly GCF_037273965.1. Lineage (NCBI taxonomy): Bacteria > Bacillati > Bacillota > Clostridia > Lachnospirales > Lachnospiraceae > Claveliimonas > Claveliimonas sp. Next base: position 1,147 of record NZ_JAYAZJ010000015.1, read on the forward strand.
AGTCACGTCCCCAGTCGCGGAGGGAACGGACAATCTTGTGCAGAAGCGGATTGTTTGTGTACACAGCTCCGCCTTCTCCCATTGTCATATGATGAGGCGGATAAAAGCTTGATGTGCCGATATCACCAATGGTTCCTGTAAGCTTCTTCTCTCCGTCTATCATATACTCAGAACCAAGTGCATCACAGTTGTCCTCGATCAGCCACAGGTCATGTTTTTTGCAGAAATCGCTTAAAGCCTTAAGGTCAAACGGATTACCCAGAGTATGAGCCAGCATTACTGCCTTTGTCCTGGAAGAAAGAGCTTCTTCCAGCCTGGTTACGTCAATATTATACTGAGGTACTGTCACATCTACAAATACAGGAACCGCTCCATACTGGATCATTGGCGCCACGGTTGTCGGAAATCCTGCCGCCACTGTAATCACTTCATCTCCCGGACGCACCTGGCGTTCCTTCAGAAGCGGTGAAGTCAGCGCCATAAAAGCAAGAAGATTGGCTGAAGATCCGGAATTAACCAGAGAACAGAAACGGATTCCCAGGTATTCTGAGAATTTTTTCTCAAACTCATCTGCATATCTGCCTGCTGTCAGCCAGAATTCCAGCGCACTGTCCACAAGATTTACCATTTCTTTTGAATCATAAACTCTGGATGCATAAGGAATTCTGTCTCCCTCTTTAAATGTTTTCTCTTGGTTATGATATTTACGGCAATAATTATCTACGATTCCAAGAATCTGCTCTCTTGCCTGCTGTTCTGTCATATTTTCAAACATATTTTTTCTCCTGTTTTTTATTTTATATCAGCCAGAAACTCCTGGATCTGTCTGTCCATAATTGTGTTTATGTCCTGCCCCGCCTGCCATTCCTTTGTCCACTCCACTGTTTTTTCTACAGCAGTACGAACATCCCAGGCCGGTATCCAGCCAAAAACACTCTTTATTCGGGAACAGTCAAGTTTCAGGAAATTCGCTTCATGAGGTCCGCCCACAAAATGATTTTCCCAAGTCTGTCCATCCCCCCATGCACGGCAGAAAAGATCTACAAGCTCTCCTGTTGTCACACAGTCCCTGTCATCCGGTCCTACATTATAATATCCCGAATATCTGCTTTCTTCATACTGCATGGCAGCAATCATAAGATACGCATATAAAGGCTCCAGCACATGCTGAAACGGTCTTGTGGAATGAGGATTTCTTACTGGTATGGGCTTTCCCTCCAGAGCTGCCCGGATACAGTCCGGAATAATTCTGTCTGCAGCAAAATCTCCGCCTCCGATTACATTTCCTGCTCTTGCAGTCGAAACAGCAGGCGCTCCATCCATGAAAAATGAATTTTTATAGCTGTGAGTCACAAGCTCCGAGCATGACTTACTGTTGGAATAAGGGTCAAATCCATCCAATGGATCATCTTCCCGATATCCCCATTCCCATTCCCGGTTGTGGTACACCTT
>NZ_JAYAZJ010000016.1:0-3519 GCF_037273965.1 Claveliimonas sp.
CCTCCAAAATCCCCTGTAAATTCAAGGAAATCTGAGTTAATTTACTACACCATCAAAAGCAGAAAAATCCGATTTTTTTCATGTTTTTCACCATCATGCCCCTAAAAACTCCATTGCCGGGACAGAAGTTTCCATCACATGATCTGAACCAAATCCATCTTTGCAATCTCTTTTTCAATCCTGGACTGGTCTGTGATGTGGTTATAAACTTCCATCGTGACACTAATGTTCGCATGTCCCATCACATACTGAACGACCTTCATATCCAGATCCGTCTCTGCCATTCGGGTGCAGGCTGTATGTCTGAGAATGTGGGCGGAAATATGAGGCAGCTCTTCCGGCTTTCTCCTCTCCCGCTTTGCCCGCTCATTTTCTTCCTCATTATACGCCTTCACAATATCCCGGAGAATAAAGTTCACGGTAGTCGGCATCATAGGGCGTCCACTCCTGCTCATGAATACGAAATTCGAAAGCCCTTCGATTTTCACATCCCTGGGAATCCCCATCTGAAAATTCAGCCGTCTCTGGGTCTCAAAGGCTTTTGCCACCATCTTGCTCATGGGAATCTCCCGGATCCCGGCTTCTGTCTTCGGCATGGTCACATGAAAATCACACCCGTCTCCATAGTTCTTATAGATCAGCTGATGATTCACGTATACGGTCCTGGTCTTCAGATCCACGTCCTTCCAGGTAAGACCGATCAGTTCTCCACAGCGAAGCCCGGTTCCGATCATCACCTGCAAAAGCGGCAGATAGATATGAAATACCTCACTGTTCTTAACATAGTTCAACAGATTTTTCTGCTGGTCAAAGGACAGGGCGGTGCGTTTCTTTTCCGGTTCTCCATAATCTCCCAGTGTTCTCTTGGCCGGATTCTTCCTGATGATATCATCATCTACAGCCACCTCAAAGCTCGGTAAGATCATATTATGGAGAAACTTGATGGTACTGTGGGAATATTTCTGTTTGCTCAACCGGGAATAAAACAGGCGTACATGAGATGGTCTTACCTGTACCACTTTCATCTGTCCGAGTTCATTCCTCACAAGACTGTTCCACATCCTTCTGTAATTGGCCTGTGTACTCTCTGCCAGCTTTCTGGTATCCATGTGGATCTCAAACAGGTCATTGAGAGTCATGTTCTTGCATTGGGTATCGGTCATAATTCCTTCGCTCTGGTCTTTCTCAATCTCTTTTTCTTTTTTCCTGAGTTCAGCCAGATCCGGAGAGTAAACGGCCAGGCGTCTGCCAGTCCGTTCATCTTTATACCGGTACATATAGAGTCCATCCTTGCGCTGGGATTCCCCGGTCCTCAGATTTCTTCCTCTATTGTCTTTTCTTGCCACAAAACCATTCCTTTCTCTATTTCCACACCTCCCTGTTGTGGGGAATGGTCTTGTCCTGTCAATGAAAAGTATAGCACAAAACCAACCCCACGCACATCCGTGTTCCTCTATTCCGCTATTGCTTCCAGATATTTCTCTACCTTCTGTACGGAGTACAATACCAGGCGGCCGATGGTGATCCGGGCTCCCGCATCTTCCGCAATCTTCCTTGCAGTCATCTGTCCGCAGGAAAGCATAGCGGCCAGACCTTCAATATCCACTGCCAGACGGCAGTTGCTCTCTCTTTCTTTTGTCTGTCTCATTTACCTCATCTCCTCCTTTACTCTTTTCTGCATCCGTCCCAGCTTTTCCTGAGCCGTACGCTTCCGGAAACTCTCCCCTTTAAACTGAACCGGCACGCACATCTCCAGCAGCCGGTCATAAATCCTGGCATGCGCCGTATCCTGCGGATTCTTTAACTCCTGCAGTGTCAGATTGGTCATCGCGATCAGGGGCTTCCCACTCCGATATCTGCCATCGATCACCGCATAGATCTGTTCCAGTCCGTACTCTGTCCCCCGCTCCATTCCAAAATCATCCAGAATCAGCAACGGAACTCTGCACAGATTTTTTATGTATGTGTTCTTCTCTGAAAAATTAGCAGACAGATCATTCAGCACTTCCGCAAAATTGTTCATGCGCACTGCTATCTCCTGTTCCAACAGTGCATTGGCAATACAGCCCGCCAGAAAACTTTTCCCGGTTCCCACTGCTCCCCAGAAGAGGTATCCTATATTTTCCGCCTTCATTGTTTCCCAGTCTTTCACATAAAGCTTTGCAAGCACGGTATTTTCGGAAAGTCCCTTATCATTCTTAAATGTCCATTCCTTCATGGATCTATCCGAGAAACAATGTTCCTTCAATTCTCTGACTACAGCTTCATGACGCTGCTGTTCCCGGTACTGTTCCTCCTCTTTTCTCTTTTGTCTCCGGCACTTACATTCACGCGGATGTTTTTTTATTCCCAAAACTCCGACTTTTTCCTGATTGAAATAAGCCTCCTTCGGTTCATGGCATTGTCCACAATACAGGAGCCCGTCTTCTCCGATGTAATCCTGCCCGGTTCTTTCTCCCTGCTGAATCATGTTCTTTACTGTTTCTTCTACCATCTTGTTCATAGACTGTCCTCCTCACTGCAGGTATAATCCGGAATGTTTTTTACCGGGACTGACCGTTCTGCCCATCTTCTCAAGGTAACAGCATGATCAGCATATTGCTTTCCACTGGAACGCATATAACTGGACAGTTCCTCGATCAGCCTGTCTAATTCCCGGATCTCCTGTTTCAATTCTCCATATTCTGTTTCGGAGAGAAACACATTGTGATATTCGCCATAGGCAGAGCGCGCTTCTCTCTCTTTATTTGTTTGACTATATATCAAGTAACTATTATTTAAGTAATTAGGGGATACTTTTCTATCCATCACAGGGACAGGTTTCTTTCCCTCATAAGTATCATTTTCTTTCCCTTTGAGGGACACTTTTCTTTCCTTCACAGGGAAACTTTTCTTTCCCTCTGCCGGGATTCTGACATACAGCAGATTCGGTTTTGAAAATCCCTGTTTTTTTCTCACCAGAAGTCCGGCTTCTTCCAGTTCATTCAATGCCTTTTTTACAGTCATGTGACTCTTTCTAAGATCGTCAGCCAGATAAGCAATGGGATAAACCACAAAAATGTGGCCTTCCTCATCCTTCCACCCTGTCTTCCTGGAAAGACTGGCCCGATCCAGCAACAGAGCATACAGGACCTTGGCTGTCTGAGTCAGATCCATCCCCAGCAGAAACCGTGGATAAGGAAGATATACCGGAATCTGGGTCTGATCCGTCATGTATACCATCTGATCTTTATTCTTCACATCCATCCTTTTGTTTCTGTCTGATCTTCCGCCGACGGCTTCGCTTGGATTCATAACAGGGACAACAGACAATCACCGTCCGGAAACTCTGCTTGCAGTCTCCAACACATTTCCGGCAGGTGTCATTGTGGGCAACCCGCCCTCTTTCATTGAGAAAAAAAGCCAATTCCTGTTTTCTTTTCTTGCTCATTCTCGGCACAGACATTCCTCCTTCCTGCCATCCTGCCAGTACCTGGTACAGGACAGCGAAATATGGTCACGTTTCGGTATCATTTTTTG
>NZ_JAYAZJ010000017.1:0-10723 GCF_037273965.1 Claveliimonas sp.
AGTTTTTGGCTTATATTTTGTCAATTACTTTATTTATCTTCTCTCTATTATATAACTAAACAGCTCATTTTTTGTGCATTTTGTGTATTTATTTGTTAAATTTTTATCTTTTTTATAAAAATAATCACTAACTTAAATAAAACACTTAATTTATTCAAGCCTGAAATTTCTAATTTCATTGACTATCAGGCCGTATTACCGTATATTTAAGATATATTGGAAACTAAAATATATCAGGAGTAAGAGACACGTACTTTTAATCATATTAATTAAAATGGAACGGGAGACTTTTATGACAGGTGAAAGGTTTAAAACAAGAGATTTTGGAAATGTATTTCGGCTCATTTATTCCGAAAAACAGTGTACACGTCAGCAGATTTCTGCAAAACTCGGGATTAGCCTGCCTACAGTTACACATAATCTGAATTTACTCGAAGAAAGCGGCTTAATCTATAACGCTGGCGCACAGCAGGCAACCGGCGGCCGAAAGGCCCATATGTTCCAGTGCATTGCCAACGCCCGCCTTGCTTTGGGTATTGATATTACAAGGCATCACTTGTCCCTTGTTTTGATCAATATGAACCTGGATATTCTCTGCAAAAAGAGATTTCGCTGTACATTTGAAGACTCTCACGCATATTTTGAAAATCTGCGAAATGAGATCGAGCAGCTTCTGTCAGAGAGTCAGACAGATCCCGGAAAACTTTTGGGGATCGGCATATCTATGCCTGTTATCATCAACAGAGATCAGAAATCTATTTCTTATGCAACAGTCATCAATCTATCAGGCAACATATATGAACGCATGGCTTCCCACATTCCTTATCCTTTCCTGCTATTCAATGACGCCAATTCCGCCGGACTTGCAGAAAGCTGGTTTTCCGATTCCAGCGAGACCATAACTTACCTTTTTCTCGGCAGTTCGGTGGGCGGAGCCTATATGACCGGAAGACAGATCCAAAACGGCGCCAATCGAAGAGCAGGAGAATTTGGCCATATGTGCATCGTTCCGGGCGGCGCACCTTGCTACTGCGGGCAGAAAGGATGTCTGGACGCTTACTGTTCCGCAAAGGTTCTGTCTGATTTTACAGACGAAAATCTCGGCGTTTTTTTTGAAGAATTGAAAAAAGGAGACAATCCGGGATACATCAAGATTTTCAGCCAATATATGGATCATCTTGCCATCGCCGTCAAAAACCTCCGCATGTGTTATGACTCTGACATCGTATTGGGAGGATCTGTCGGACCATATATGGCTGATTATATAGAGGAGTTCAGAAAAAAAGTATCTTCTCTCAATCCCTTTGAGCAAAACGGAGATTATGTACGAGTCTGCCACTACCAGACAGAAGCTGCCGCCGTAGGAGCCGCCATATACTACATCAACGAATTTATCGAAGACTTATAATGCAGCATACTCAAAGCTTCCTTCTCTTGAAATCCCTCCAAAACTGCGCTATACTTGACTCATATATTTTGTTAAGGCTTTACTAATTAAGGAGTTAAGATGAACGACAAATTGAGAGAAGAATTTTTCTGCTCTATGGCATGCTTTAAAAAACTGGAATCACTTTTTTCTCTGGAATGCGAAATGCAGATCAATGAGATGGCGATCCTTCATGATATTTCCGGCGGATGCAGCTGCAGCGAAGAGTCCTGCACTAATTTGAATGTACCAAAAATGCAGAAACGTCTGCGCATCTCCAAACCCGCCGTTTCCTATATTCTCAATACACTGGAGAAAAAGAACTATATCACGCGGACTATCGATCCAAAAGACAGGCGGAAAATTTCCATCAGCACAACTGCTGAAGGACAGGCTGCCGCACAGCACTCTATGGAGAAATGCGAAGAAGCCTGGAAAAAACTTCTTCTGGAATTTGGCGAAGATAATATGGAGCAATTAGTTCATCTTTTAAATCGTTTAAACGAACTTTTCTGTACATTTGAAAAACCGGAAAAATAAAGAAGCTGAATCTTAAAATTCGTCAGCTTCTTTTCGCTATGACTGCTTTTTCTTTACAGGTATCCACACTTCATAGGTTGTCTTTTGCGGATCGGGATTAAAGTAAACCTCTATGTCCGGCCCTTCCGTAAACTCAAACCCGGAAGTGGGAAGCCACTCTGTTACAATACGTTTCTCTAATTCCTGAATGGATTTCCCCGTGCCGGCGCCGGGAAAAATTGCCCACATACTTTCCGGGATGATATATTCTTCCAAAGAATCATCAATATCCGCCGAAGACGAAACTGCTATATAGTATCTCCACTGCTCATCATCACTGCAGGCGCTTATGCCTAAGACTCCCTGAGGCTGCGCATCCATCAGTGAAATGATTTTTTTGATCGTACCATCCTCAACGGCCCCATCCCACATCTGCGGCACTTCTAAAAAGTTCTGTTCGATTTCCCGGCTTAATGGATATGACTTTCCAACGATACGAAACGCCCCTTTTGTTTCTATGCGATAATTCATTTCTTCCACTCCTTTGACCGTAATCTTGAATGTAATAGGAGGAAATGATTTTATTGCTGTCCCCTCATTCTTTACCGAGGACGGGGTGATCCCATGGACCGACTGAAACGCTCTGTTAAATGCAGCAGGCAATTTGTCCCAGTTTTTCGTATTCTATTTTGCCTGTGAGCTTTTCTTCTATATAGCGAATCGCCTCATTTAACCGTTCAATCCAATCCATTTTTCATTTCTCCTTTTACAATTTCATTTTATCAGTCTGCAAAGGATCCGTCCTCGCTTTTCCTGCACGAAAAAGAGAGCCCTTATCCCGCCAGCTTCCGAGTATAATTTCTCATCATCACAACTGCATAAACTGCCGTAAACAGTTCTGTAATCGGCATTGCAAACCACAGGGCGTCTGCTCCGACCAAAGCCGGAAGAAGCAGAATCAAAATTCCGCTGATAACAAGTCCTCGTGATACTGATACCACAAATGCTGCCTGGGGCTTCATAACAGCCTGAAAATAATAAGTTGAAAAAATATTCAGTGGCAGCAGCAAAAATGAGATTCCGTAACTCCGTATAATAGAGGGCGCGATCTGCAGCACCGCCTCTGTAGGATCCATGAAAATGCGGATAAACTGATTGGGAATCAACATGCAGAGCGCTACCCAGACAATGCCGAAAAACGTGGTAGTTCCCAGGGCATATTTCAATGTCTCCCGAATCCTGCTTCCCTTTCCTGCCCCGAAATTCGCGGACAGAATCGGCTGGGATGCCTGTCCCACACTATAAGCACAGCACTGTACAAACGTACTGATATTGACGATCACGCCATAAACCGAAAGCGCGTTTGTTCCCAGATAAGCCATGATCTGACGGTTAAACAGGATCGTTAATATTCCCATTGCAATATCAATGAAAAAGGTAGCAAATCCGGTCACAATAACCTCGCGGAATTTCTTCATTATTCCGGAAGGCCGTACCAGACGCAATGTATTTTTCTTTGTAAAGAAATGGGACAGCATCGCCAATATAGAAATCACAGAGCCGATCGCCGTTGCAAGGCCGGCACCAAACGCTCCCATATCACATATAAACACAAAGAAATAATCTCCGAATATATTAAAAATTCCTCCTGCCAGCACTGCCCCGGTAGCCAGGCCCGGATTTTTATCATTTCTAAGATAGGCTGCCAGCATCTGTGTAAAGAGGAAGCAAGGCACAACAAATTTAATCGGTTTTACATATTGCAGCGCCAGCGGAAGCGTTTCTTCTCCTGCCCCGAAAAGCAGGAGCAGTTCCCGATCCAGGAAAATAATAGCCGCCCAGGCAGCCAGAGCCAGGATCACCGAACCGATCACCGAGATAGTAAAATATTCGTTAGACCGTCGGATCTCGCTTCCTTCTCTCCCTCTGATCGTACTGAAAAGAACAGATCCGCCGATCCCCATTAAAAGTCCCATGCTGTAAATAATATTCCAGACAGGCGCCACTACCGCCAGGGCCGCCGCACCTTCCGGGCCATGATACTGCCCCACCATGGCCATATCTACAATAGAATAAATAGAAGTAATCAAGGCGCTGCCAAACGCCGCTGCCAGATATTTAAAGTAAAGTGTCTTGATTTTTCCATTTAGGAAGTCCATTTTCAATCTCTCCTTTCACTAATAACGGAGCGTTTTACTTAATCAAGAATTTCGTTCCCGCTTAAATAAAAAAGCCGGATAAAGAGACAGGCGTTTCAGCCTGTACCCTTATCCAGCTCGTCATTTCCAACGAATGATCTGCCCTCCGTGCAGTCTATAATTGTATATATCTTTCCTTCATTTGTCAAGAAAATCTCCCCAAAAATCTGTAAATCCGAAATCCAGGACATTATGATCGAGACTCTTGACAACTTAAACGTCCGCATCCGCAATCAAATGCAGGATTACCACCCGGTCATTCTAAAAACACTTACGCTGAAAGAAAACTTAATAAGTCTCATCGAAAGCGTCTCCTCCGCATTTCCCCAGCGGAGCCTGAAAGTATCCTTCGATTGCCCTGATACTCTGTTCGTTGCAGAGCCGTACGATCTATTGATGTACAGACTGATAAAAGAACTTTTAACCAATATCTACAAGCATTCCGACGGAACTCTCGCATGGATCACCGTTTCTTCGGAAAAAGATACTGTAAATCTCAGCGTCTGTGATAACGGGAGCGGAAATCCTCTGAACGAGAAATTCGAAACCAACAGCCCCCTTTGGCATAAAGGAATTTTTTCCATAAAAGAGCAGATTTCGGATTTAAACGGAATCATGTCTATTTCCGACAATAGCCCTCATGGGGTTCGGATCGATATTTCATTTTTGATGAAAGGAGATGTTTCTTATCAATATTTTGTTAGTTGACGATCATGCCCTTTTCGCCAAAAGTCTGGCGATCGCATTAGAAGAATATTCCGAGCTCGAGCATTTCATCATCACACAGGAGACAGAAGGACTGGCAGATCTTGTGCTCCGGGAAAGTATTGACATTGTCCTGATGGACATCAACCTGGGAAAATTAAGCGAAAACGACGGACTGACGCTGGCCCGGCGCTTATTAAAAGCCATTCCGGATTTAAAGATCATCATACTTACCGGCTATGACCTGCCCGTTTACCGGCACGAAGCAAAAAAATCCGGAATATCCGGATTTCTTAACAAAAATATAAATCCTGATAAACTACTGGATTCTATCCTCGCAGTTTATCATGGCCGTTCCTGCTTTCCGCCGGACGAAAACGAGCCGGTTATCGAAGAGCTGACCAGCACGGAAAAACAGATCCTGCAATTAATTTCCTCCGGGAAAAAGCGTAAAGACATCGCAAAAGAACTCTATATCAGCGAACGGACACTTTCCAATCATTTACAGCACATTTATGAAAAACTGGGCGTGACTTCTTCCATCGAAGCGGTTGCCAAGGCGTTTCAAATGGGGTATATTGCGCCTTTGAGGTGAGGAGCGGAATAAGCTCATTGTCTCAACTTCGCCGTTATCTGAATCTGTATTTTCCTTTTCCATGACCGGATACAGGCACAATGACTTCATGCTTTACCAGTTCCTTCAAAAATTCTGATGCTCTGGAGGCCTTAATGTCAATTACCTTCATCACATCCGAACGTCCAAAGATCTCCTGACCAGGAAATGCCTCGCGAAGCTTTAAGATATATCTTGCCGTTTTGGGGCGAAACAATTCTCCAATGTCCGGTTTTGATTCTCCAATGTCCGGTTTTGCGGTTTCAATGTCCGGTTTTTCTATGTCCTTGAAATTACCACTGATATGCAATGTCCGATTATGAAGCGGATGATTTTCATCCAACAAAAGATTTCTTAAAAACACCTCCAGAAATTCTGTCGTCTCGTGTATACCATTTTTCAGATCATTATAGTTGGCTCGAACAAGGGCATTACGAAAGTACCACGCATTCTCTGCAAAAATATCATTTGTTACGTCAAAACCAAGCGTCTTCAAATATTTGATAAAGAACACTGCCGTAGTTCTGGTATTCCCCTCTTCGAACACATGAATCTGCCATAATTTTGAAATAAATATCGCAAGATGACGAATGATCTCATCCATGGAAAGATTTTGATAAGAGAAGTTTCTTTCTTCTGAAAAATCATAATCCAGAGTCGCCCTCAGCTCTGTGGCACTGCCATAGAGTACAGTTGCTCCATCAAGCACCCACTCTTTCTTCGTGATATTGTAATCCCGGATACACCCTGCATGAGGATAGATGCCGTTAAACAGCTTCTTGTGAATAGAAAGATATTGATTTGGCGTGAAGCTGAACGCTTTCTCTGAAAGAAGCTCCGCAATTCTGACAGAGACCTTATCAGCCTCCTCTGTGCGATCTGCCGCATTGCGGGCAGGATTCTCTTTATAATAGTCATACAGAAGCGCATTTGCCTCTTCAAAGGATATCTCCCCCTCAATATTACGGACAGCTGTATGCACCAGATATTCAGATGTTTTCAGACCATCAACAGCCTGGAGACCAATGGCAGTATGCCATGCATACCCCTTATCCCGTTTATCCGGTTCTGACTCTCTGATATATTCTTTAAAAGGATCTTGGTTCACTCCATCTCACCTCCATTTTCTGCCCAACAATATAAAAAAAGTATACCACCTGTTCTCCAAGGTCTATCCCCTTGGGTAAATCAATTCCCCCATATCCATTCTGCGGAAACAGAAACACACAGTCTTTTTACCCAGAATCGGAAGAAGTCCTTGATTTACTGGGCTTTCCTCGTCAGCCGAACAACCGTCTCGACATGCACCGTCTGTGGAAACATATCCACCGCCCGGACTCTCTCCAGTTCATATCCTCTTTCCCTTAAATACTTCACATCCCTTGCAAGTGTCGCCGAATCACAGCTTACATATACAATTCTGTCAGGCTGCATTTTTACCATAGTGTTTAATACTGCTTCCTCGCATCCTTTTCTTGGAGGATCCACTACAATTACATCTGCGTAAATTCCCTCTTTTTCATATTTTTCGGGAAGAACGTCTTCTGCTTTTCCAACATAAAAGTCTGCATTATCAATGCTATTTATCCTGGCATTATTTTTCGCATCATCAATAGCCTGCGGTACAATCTCAACTCCATATACCTGCTTTGCCTTTTGTGCAAGGAACAAAGAAATTGTCCCGATTCCGCAGTATAGATCCCATACCGTTTCTTTTCCGGTAAGGCCCGCATACTCCAGGGCTGTCCCATAGAGCTTTTCTGTCTGTATTGGATTCACCTGATAAAAAGACAGGGGAGAAATCTGATATTTTACATTTCCAATGTAATCCGTAATATAGTCTTTGCCCCAAATTATCTTTATACAGCTTCCCATAATGACATTTGTTTTTTCTTCATTCACACTATATGAAATACTCGTCATTCCCTCAATCTGGTTAAGCTGTCGGACCAGTTCATCACTGTGCGGCAGAGTTTTCCCATTAATCACAAGACAGACCATCATTTCTTTTGTTGTAAAGCCTTTTCGGATCAGGACATGACGCACCAATCCCTTATGCGTTTCTTCATTGTAGGCTTCCACTTTGTACTTTTCCATGAAGGTCAAAATTATCTGAAGTACTTCTCGATTCTCTTCCGCTCCGAGGGCACAGTCGCCATCAGGTACCGGTATGATCGAATGGGTTCGTCCTGCATAGAATCCTGCTGTCAATTTTCCGTCCCTCGTCCTTCCAATGGGGAACTGGGCCTTATTTCGGTATCGAAACGGCTGCTCCATGCCACATATGGGCTCCATCACTTTGTCCAGCATTTCGGGGCTGATATCGCCAAGGCGAATCAGATTGTTGCGGACTTTTTCATGTTTAAAGGCAAGCTGGCTGTCATAGCTCATTTCCTGGATCTGACATCCTCCACATTGACGTGCTGCTGGACACCTTGCCGAAATTCGTTCATCAGATGATTGAATAATATTCATTAATTTTGCATATCCATAATTTTTCTTGGCTTTCATAATTTTGGCTTCCACCACATCACCAACTATAGCGTCTTTAATGAACAGAGTATATCCATCTACCTTTCCGATTCCCTCTCCGCCAATGCCAATATCCTTGATTTCTACTGTAACAATATCATTTTTCTGCATAAAAATACTCCATTTTTACAAAAATACCCACCACTAATATCAATTTGGGACGTAGTACTTTTGAAGTTTACTACGTCCCCGTTAACAGTTTATTCACATTTATATCGATGTTTTCCGCAGGTTTGTCTCGAACAGACGGTTATATCCCAGCCAGTCTTTGCTGTTTTTGTCTTTGAAGATTTCTGTCAGTGTCTGCATTTTTGCGTCTGTGCAGTCTGCGAAGTGAAGCGCCATCGCCTCTGCCAGAGCCGGCTTTTTCGGTGAACCGTATTCCAATTCGCCGTGATGAGCGATAACGCAGTGTTTCAGTTCATTTGCCAGTTTTTCCGGAAAGTCCGGTATTTCTCTGATCGCGTCGCTGATCATTTCCACGCCGATCACAATATGTCCGAGAAGCTGACCATCGTCGGTATAATCGTTTGTCGGAAAGGGGGAAAGTTCTTTCATTTTCCCAATATCGTGGCACATTGCTGCCGTATAGAGCAGATCCCGGTTGAGGATCGGATATGCGCCTGCCATGTACTCGCAGAATTTCACGACACTTAATGTATGTTCCAAAAGGCCTCCGGAAAATCCGTGATGTACGCTTTTGGCTGCCGAATGTGCTTTAAACTTTTTAATAAATTTTTCGTCTTTTTCAAAATAATATTCTATCACCTGACGAAGATATGGATTTTTAATCTGTTTGCCGTACGCCAGTAGTTCCTGATACATACTCTCCGGATTTTTCTCGGTTGTCGGCATATAATCAGCGGCGTTGTATTCGTCTTCATATGCCTTCCGTATCTGTTTAATATTCATCTGAAGCGCATTGTTATAGCTGATAATCTCTCCATACACTTCAATAAAATCCATTTCATCATAATCTGCGATTCCTCCGGAATTTGGATCCCAGACCTTCCCGTCCAGTGTTCCTGTCTTGTCCTGTAGGATCAGATTATCATATGGTTTCCCGTTTCTTGTTTCTGCAGAACGTTTTCCTTTGCAAAGATAAATGTTCCGAATTGTCTCTCCCTCGCAGAGAGTATTGATATATCTCATATAGCTGCCTCTTTCTAGTCTGATTTTTGTTATTCTTTACTTCCTATGGCCACTGTAAAATCAATGTCCACGTAACCGCCATTTCCCTGTCTTTTTCCTTCTACTTTAATTTCTTTTCCAGCATCCAGTTCCATCAGGGCATTCGTATATCCACTCAGCGTGGAAATACTGGTTTTTCCAATGCGGGTGATCACATCCCCGCTTTGAATCCCTGCCTTCATGGCCGGAGAATCCGCTGCAACTTCCTGCACATAAATTCCTTCCGGAAGCCCCTGCTGTTCTGCAAGATCCTCTGTTACTGTCACGCTTAAGATTCCAAGATAAGGAACGGCTTTATTATTCGACAGAAATTCAACGGCTTTTTTCAGATCAGAAATGCCATAGGCGATGACCTGCCCCTGCCCTTCTTCATCCAAAAGCGTCTGATCTATGATTCCAACGATCTGTCCGTCCGTATCAGCCAAAATACCTGTCCCTGCCTGTGAAGACGGGATATCTGTGCAAATGAGATCATATTGCCCATCATACTTCATTACTCTATTTGCAGTAGAAGCCGCAATGCCGATCCCCATTCCTCCGTAATAACCGAATGGACTTCCCAAAGCCAGGATTACCTCACCTTTCAAAATACTATTGGAACTTCCCAATGTAGCAATCTGAATCTGATTCCATGCAGATTCCGACACTGTATTTTTGGCTACAGCCAGAACCGCAATACCCAGATTATCGTCTCTCTTTTTCAGGCTTGCCGGATAAGTCTTCCCGTCCGCCAGTTTGACCGTGATATTTGCACTGCCGCTTAATACTCTGCTGCTTCCCAAAATAAGAAGTTCTGTCCCATTATCTTCAAAGAGTACTCCTGCTGCACTGGATACCGCCGGTTCCTCATCCGACTCTTTACCGCTCCCTTCTGCCCTGATCTCCACGATGCTGCGGTTTACAGTATTTCCTATATTTATAAGAGCCCGATTCATTTCCTCATAGTCTTCAACTGTCAGAGTCTGCGCCTCCTGCGTTTCTCCCTGCCCTTCTGCTTCTGTCTCTTCTTCTTCCTCTTCAGGAATTGTAATTTTCTGCGGATTGCCGGCAAATTTTTCCTCTGCCCAGGGTTTGAGCGCACAAAATCCTATGCATGCTGCAAGGCCAAAAACAAGGCCAAGGCCTGCATACTTTAAAACGATATTCCGGAGCTTGTTATGTCCGCCATTTTCATCCTTAATCGTTTCCTGAAGGAAAGCATAATCATCCTTCTTTTCTTCAGGTTCTTCCTGATATCCCATGACGCATCTTCTCCTCGTACAATCCTTTTTTTAGTATACAATATCGCCCCGCAATGTTCAACATTTATCCTTTCCTTTCCCCCTCAAATGGGGTATAATGTCCACGTAAGCAAAGAGCCATGCAGAAATACAAGAGATCAGCAGGGGCTGCTTGCAGACACTGCTGGTATCTTGTATTTCTATAGGGCGAATGCCCGTGAGCGAGAGACTTTTGTCTCGAGCTCGCATGGCTCTTTGCGGGGACTTGTCTTTCTTAGGGCGAATGCCCGTGAGCGAGAGACTTCTGTCTCGAGCTCGC
>NZ_JAYAZJ010000018.1:0-2853 GCF_037273965.1 Claveliimonas sp.
CAGTCTTACCTTCACCACCACCGTGCGGATGGTCGTTCGGGTTCATAACAGAACCACGTACTGTCGGGCGGATACCCATGTGACGCTTACGTCCTGCTTTACCGATGTTGATCAGGTTGTGATCTCCGTTTCCTACCACACCGATAGATGCACGGCAGATGATCGGAACCATTCTCATTTCACCAGATGGAAGTCTTAAAGTTGCGTATTTTCCTTCTTTTGCCATCAGCTGTGCACTGTTTCCAGCGGAACGTACCAACTGTCCGCCTTTTCCAGGATACAGCTCAATGTTGTGAATCTGTGTACCAACCGGAATTTCTGAAAGCGGCAGGCAGTTTCCTACTCTTACCTCTGCTTCCGGTCCGTTCATGACTTTCATACCGTCTGTCAATCCCTGCGGTGCCAGGATGTATGCTTTTTCTCCATCCTCGTAGCAGATCAGAGCGATATTTGCAGATCTGTTCGGATCATACTCGATTCCTAATACTGTTGCTGCAACACCATCTTTTCTTCTCTTGAAGTCGATGATTCTATATTTTTTCTTAACTCCGCCTCCGCGGTGTCTTACTGTAATTTTTCCCTGGTTATTACGTCCTGCCTGGCTGCTTTTGGAAACAAGCAGAGACTTTTCTGGAGTTGTTTTTGTGATTTCAGAGAAATCAGATCCAGTCATCTGTCTTCTGGAAGGCGTATATGGGTTATAGGTTTTGATTCCCATGATTGCTTCTCCTTTCAATACTGTTTATTATCACGGTTTCTGTCCGTATGCTTTGTCCCTTCCCCGGCGGGGAATGGACGCCTGTACTGTTTTTGCTTTCAGCAAATTTTACAGTCCCTCAAACAATTCAATATCTGCGCTTTCTTCTGTCAGCTGAACAATCGCTTTCTTTGTCTTAGCGGTTGTACCGAACTGCATGGTTCCGCGCACTCTCTTTTTCTTTCCGCCGTTGTTCATTGTGTTTACGCTTTCTACTTTTGTTCCGGCGAACATTTTCTCAACAGCTTCTTTAATCTGATTTTTTGTAGCATCTGTATGAACAAGGAATGTATATTTCTTCTCGCCCATCCGCTCCATGCTCTTTTCTGTAATTACCGGTTTAAGGATTACATCATAATATTTGATATCAGCCATTATGCGTACACCTCCTCGATTGCAGCAACAGCAGCCTTTGTTGTGATCACTGTGTTGTATTTCAGGATGTCGTACACATTAATTGTATTTGTCTTTGCAGTTTTTACATCAGCAATATTTCTTGCAGAGATCTCTGCATTTACATTTCCATCTTCCAATACGACTAATGCCTTGTTTACATCCAGGTTCTTCAATACGTTTGCAAAATTCTTTGTCTTAAAGTTTTCAAAAGCGATCTCATCGATCACAATGAATTTGTTCTCTGCAACTTTTGCAGACAGAGCAGATTTCAGAGCCGCTCTCTTTTCTTTTTTATTCATTTTGAATGAATAATCTCTCGGTACCGGTGCGAATACAACTCCGCCTCCTGTCCACTGTGGAGCTCTTGTGGATCCCTGTCTTGCATGACCGGTTCCTTTCTGTCTCCATGGTTTTCTTCCGCCGCCGGAAACTTCGGAACGTGTCTTTGCTTTCTGTGTTCCCTGACGTTTATTTGCAAGCTGGCTTACAACCGCCATGTGTACCAGGTGCTCGTTTACTTCCACACCAAATACAGCATCGTTCAGATCGATCGTACCAACTTCTTTACCTTCGATATTGTAAACAGATACGTTTGCCATCTAAGTGTTCCTCCTTCCTCGTAAAACCTAGTTAGCTTTTACTGTCTCTTTAATTGTGACCAGAGATTTCTTTGGTCCCGGTACAGAACCTTTTACTAAAAGAAGGTTCTTATCAGCATCTACGCGTACAACTTCCAGATTCTGGATCGTGATCTTCTTGTTTCCCATCTGTCCAGGCATTTTCTTTCCTTTAAATACCTTGCTCGGATCAGAAGCCGCACCATTGGAACCTGCATGACGATGGAATTTGGAACCGTGTGTCATAGGTCCTCTGTGCTGTCCATGTCTCTTGATAGCACCCTGGAATCCTTTACCTTTGGAGATTGCTGTAGCATCTACTTTATCACCAACCTCAAAGATATCAGCCTTGATTTCCTGTGCCAGTGTATATTCTTCAGCATTCTCAAACTTGAACTCTCTTACAAATCTCTTGCCGGAAACACCAGCTTTTGCAAAATGTCCCTGCTCTGCTTTTGTCACACCATGGCGATGAACGATTTCTTTCTTACCGCTCTTGTCCTTGTTGATGATCTTATCTTTCTTATCCATGAATCCAACCTGCACTGCGCTGTATCCATCGTTTTCCACTGTCTTAACCTGTGTTACCACGCATGGTCCAGCCTGAAGCACAGTTACCGGTGTCAGAACGCCGTCTTCATTGAAGATCTGTGTCATTCCAACTTTTGTAGCCAAGATAGCTTTCTTCATTATAAATACCTCCTGTGATTTACAGCGGAACGCCTTTTTTGACGTTCATCCTAAATTTTAGGAATACTGCTTATTTGTTTTTCATTTTGATATCAATATAAACACCAGCCGGCATTTCCAGTCTTGACAGAGCATCTACTGTCTTCTGGGTCGGCGTAATGATATCAATCAGTCTTTTATGAGTTCTCTGCTCAAACTGTTCTCTGGAGTCTTTGTATTTGTGAACAGCTCTAAGGATTGTCACTACTTCCTTCTTTGTCGGAAGCGGTACAGGTCCGCTCACCTTCGCTCCATTTTTCTTTACAGTTTCGATGATTTTCTTTGCGGATGCATCAACAAGCTGATGATCATACGCTTTCAATGTGATTCTCATTACTTGACTTGCCATAAAAA
>NZ_JAYAZJ010000019.1:0-21894 GCF_037273965.1 Claveliimonas sp.
TCTTGATTAAACAATAATATGAAACAGCCCTCACGTCAACACTTTTTTCACTTTTCGTGCTTTTCCATGAAAACAGAGTTGTTTTTTTGTGCAAAACAGACAGAGCAGAACAATGACTGCAGCCACTGCCCTGCTCTGTATCATTTTCTGTTTCCTTCTTTTTTGTACTATACGGAAAATCTCGTCAGGATATTCTCCATGCTACGGATAATATGATCGTACATCCTGCTCCGCGCCTTCTGCTCATCATTAGCCTTAATGGCCTCCAGGATCCGGCGGTGCTCGTACATGGATATCTTGGCATAATCCTCCTCTGTCACCTTATGTCCCATGGAAAGCCCGTTCCAAAGCGATGAGAGAAAGGACTTCATCTTCTCGTTGTCCGCCGCAGTCCAGATTGCCATATGAAATGCCTGGTTCCCGTCACTGTATGTGCCGAAATCATTCTCATCCAGTGCCTTCTCCGTGGTCTCATAGGCGTATACGATATCAGAAATATCTGTTCCCGGCCTGCTGGCCCGTGCCGCCGCCTCGCTCTCCAAGAGTGCCCTGGTCTCGTAGTGATCCCGGATCGTCTTCTCGTTCACTCCCAAGACGATGGCCCCTTTGTTGGGTCTGAGGCGTATCAGGCCGTCGGATGCCAGAATCTGGAACGCCTCGCGGACCGGTGTACTAGATACCCCCAGAGCCTGTGCCGTTCCCTCCAGGGTCAGCTCCTCTCCCTCCTTCATCTCCCTCTTCAGAATTGCCTCCCGGAGCGCGGAAGCCACCTGTTCTCTGGCCGGGAGCAACTGGATCTTCTTCATGTTTCTCATTGCCGCCTCCACCTTTCTGTGAATCTGTCTGCATAGTACATATAATATTCCTTCAGCGCTGCGCCTGCTGCCCCGGCATCCCTCTTTTCCACCGCCTCTGCTGCCTCCTGGAGCATATGCAGCACCTGCCCCTTTTCCGTCAGATTACTTATCGCATAGGACACATACCCGTCCATGACTTTGTTCTGCAGTTGTTCCAGATAGGGATTATCTGCCATATGGATCAGACATTCGTGAAATTCCATTTCATATTGGATCTTATGATCCGGGTCAGATACTTCTTCCATAAACTGCAGGATCTTTCTTAGTTCTCTGCCTATACCGGACAGATCCGAGGTCACATTCTCCCCGTCCTTTCTCTGTTTTTCCAGTATCAACGCCACGAGCTCTGCCTCTATGGTTCCTGCGATCCAAAATACAGCATGGATCTGCTGACTGTCAAGAACCACTGCCTGAATATGCCGATTCGGCATCCTTCTGGCGAATCCATCCTGCACCAACGTTTGCAGAGCTTCCCGCACAGGCATCCGGGATACTCCCAGCATCTCTGCCAGCGCCTCCTGCGCCAGTTCCTCACCTGGCTTCATATGCCCGCTTAATATTTCATCCCGAATGGACTGCGCAATCCGGTCCTTTGTCTGAATATTTCTTAATGTTTTCATACCCTTCCCCTTGTCTACTTGTTTCTGCCCCTCCGCATCAGATATCTAATATTGTATCCAATACACCGTGACATATTAGGGGCAAACGGTATTAACCGACAGCCCCATCGCCTTTTTCATAAACTTATTCCACGATTCCGACCATCTCTTCTACTGTCGCAAATCCATATCGTTCCATATATTTTTCAATTCCATCGATCACTTCCATGGTAACAGCCGGATTATGGAAGTTTGCCGTTCCTACCGACACCGCCGATGCGCCTGCCAGAATAAATTCTATGGCATCCTCTGCGCTCTGGATGCCTCCCATTCCGATCACCGGGATCTTTACTGCATGGGATGCCTGATAAACCATGCGCACGGCAACGGGATGTACCGCCGGACCGGACATGCCTCCTGTTTTATTAGCCAGGGCAAAGGCACGCTTATGAACATCAATCTTCATTCCTGTCAGGGTATTAATGAGAGAAACGGCGTCAGCGCCTCCTGCCTCTGCCGCTTTTGCAATCTCTGTAATATCGGTTACATTGGGCGTCAGCTTCATAATAATGGGCTGTTTTGCAATGTTCTTAATTTGAGCTGTCAGCTCTTCCACATGGCGGGCATCCTGTCCGAACGCCAGAAATCCGGCATTAACGTTGGGACAGGAAATATTAATTTCCAGCATATCTGCCGGCTCATCGGCAAGACGCTCTACAACAGCCAGATATTCTTCAGGTGCGTGGCCGCACACATTGACAATGATCTTTGTATCATACTGCTTGAGATAAGGAATATCTCTTTTGCAGAACAATTCAATCCCCGGATTCTGCAGACCAATGGCATTTAACATGCCTCCATATACTTCCGCCACCCTTGGCGTGGGATTTCCTGTCCACGGCACGTTGGCAACGCCCTTAGTCGTCACTGCTCCTAACTTATTCAAGTCTACAAAATCAGCAAATTCTTCCCCGGATCCGAATGTTCCGGAGGCCACAGTAACCGGATTTTTCCATTCCACTCCTGCAATGGTTACTCTTGTATCAGCCATTATAACTCCACCTCCGTCGATAAGAATACCGGCCCGTCTTTGCAGACCCTTTTGTTATTGACGTTACTGTGGGCATCCTTTTCTTTGGTTCGGCACACACAGCCAAGGCAGGCGCCGATACCGCAGGCCATTCTCTCTTCCAGAGAGATATAACACTCAATACCCTTTTCTTCCGCATAGTTTTTAATGGCTCTCAGCATAGGTGTGGGGCCGCAGGCATAGATCACATCCGCTTCCAGTGCCTTTTCCTCCACTACATTCATCACGTTTCCCCTGGTTCCCACGCTTCCGTCTTCTGTAGAAATATAGACTTCGCCGCATGCTTCAAACTCTTCCTTCAGGAAAGTCTGCCTGTCTCTGTAACCTACAATGATCTGCTTCTTTTCACAGCTCATCTGCTTTGCCAGCTCCAGGATCGGCGGAACTCCGATTCCTCCGCCCATAAGAAATACTCTTTTCCCTTTTGCTCTCTCAAGGGGAAATCCATTGCCAAGGGGACCGATAATGGACAGCTGTTCTCCTGCCTGCATCTGTGAGAACTGTTCTGTCCCGGTATGCTCTCCGGTCACGCGGTATACCACCCGCAGAGCGGATTTTTCTTTATCAATCTCACAGATACTGATGGGACGGGGAAGCAGCTTCGTCCCGTCACTTGTATACATGGAAATAAACTGTCCCGGCCTTGCGCTTTTTGCCGCCTCTGTACGGATCCACATGCTGAAGATCCCATCTGCCAAAGAAGCCTGCGATATCACCTGGACCTGTTCTTTTTTCTTTGTCATTTTCTCTTTTCTCCTGCTTTTTATCAGCTTTGATTTTTGACCGTCAGCACAATACACCTTTCGGTTCCTAACGGTTCTCCAGTGCGCCCCTGATGTCGGCGATCATATCTTCTACTGCCGCCCTGGATGCGTCTCCAAACGCTTCCGGACCAAAGGAAGCATATTTTTCCTGCTTATAAGCTGCTATGATGCCTCTGGAGGAATTAACGATCGCACCAAGTCCATCCTCGTTGAAGAAATGTACAAGATCTTTTCCCTGGCCTCCCTGTGCGCCATATCCTGGAACAAGGATGTAAGCCTTCGGCATGATCTTACGAAGGACTTTTCCCATTTCAGGATAAGTTGCGCCTACAACAGCGCCAATGTAGCTGTAGGAACATCCCATACATTCCTGTCCCCACTCATTTACCTTTTCGCCTACCAGTTCATACAGCGGGCGCCCGTCGATGAGACGGTCCTGGAACTCACCGCTGGAAGGATTGGAAGTCTTCACCAGGATAAAAAGTCCCTTCTGCTCTTTTTTGCATACATCGATAAAAGGCTTTACTCCGTCAGAGCCAAGATAAGGATTGACCGTTACAAAATCCTCGTCAAAGGGCGCATAAGTCTTGCTGCCCACCTCAACCTTTCCGATATGCCCTGTTGCATAAGCCGCGGAAGTGGAGCCGATATCTCCCCGCTTAATATCTCCAATGACTACCAGACCTTTTTCTTTGCAGTAATCTACTGTCTTTTTAAAAGCCATCAGTCCCGGAATACCGAACTGTTCATACATGGCAATCTGCGGCTTTACAGCCGGAATAAGATCCCATGTCTTGTCCACGATCTCTTTGTTAAACTGCCAGATCGCCTCTGCAGCGCCTTCCAGCGTCTCGCCAAATTCCACGAAAGCTTTTGTTTTCACCTGTTCCGGAATATATCCAAGCATGGGATCCAAGCCTACTACAATAGGCGCTCCTGTTTCTTTTATTTTTCTTACCAATTCATTAATCAATGATTTTTCCTCCTTCGTATACGATTCTTCCACCGGCAATGGTACAAACAACCTCGCCTTTTACCTTGCGCCCGTGAAACGGCGTATTCTTTCCTTTTGACAAAAATGTATTTTTATCGATCGTATATTCTTTTTCCGGATCAAAGATCACGACATCCGCAATCTTTCCTTCCGACACGGATCCCCGGTCATGAAGTCCCAGTATCTTCGCCGGATTCCAGCTCATTTTTTCCGCCATCTGCATAGGGGTAATAATTCCTGTTTCTACAAGTTCTGTGTACGTAAGAGCCGCTGAAGTCTCAAGTCCTACAATACCAAATGCAGCCAGCTTCATGGAACGGTTTTTTTCCGCCTCCGCATGGGGAGCGTGATCCGTTGCGATCACATCCACCGTACCATTCCTTAATCCTTCTTTGATAGCTTCCACATCTTCTTTGCTGCGAAGAGGAGGATTCATCTTATAGTTTCCGTCATCTTTCGTAATATCATCTGTTGACAAAATAAAATGATGCGGGCATACCTCTCCTGTAACATCCAGCCCTTCCTCTTTTGCAAGCCCCAGCATTTTAATACTGTCCTTGGTAGAACAATGGCAGAGATGAAGGCGCACGCCTGTCTCCTTAGCCAGCAGGATATCCCTTGCCACGATCACATCCTCCACAGCGTTGGTGATGCCTTTCAGCCCCAGTTTCTCCGCCTTTTTATCGGCATTCATCACGCCGCCTTCCACCATGGTGATATCCTCACAGTGTGCAAAGACAGCAAGGCCTTCTTCTTTTGCCAGGTTCATCCCTTTTCGGTACAGGGATGCGTTCATAACGGATTTTCCATCCTCGCTGATGGCGTGGCAGCCGTTTTTCGCCATTCCCCGGATATCTGCCAGTTCTTTTCCCTCCTGACCGACTGTGACAGCGCCAAGCTGGATCACATTGGTAAGAGATTCCCTCTTGGCGCGCTCCATCACTTCTTTTACCTTTACGCCGTTATCGATCACCGGTTTTGTGTTGGGCATAGCACACACAGTAGTCACGCCGCCTTTTACCGCCGCCCGGCCTCCTGTCGTCAACGTTTCCTTATACTCCAGCCCCGGATCTCTGAAATGTACATGCAGATCGATAAACCCCGGCATGACGTAACACCCCTTTGCATTGATGACCCGCTCTGCTTCTGTCTCTATCCCGCTGTCTACTCTGGTAATTCTGTCACCATCGATCAATACATCACAGATTTCATCCCTCTTTGTTTCCGGATCCAGGACACGCCCCTCTTTGATTAAGATTGTCATAGATTTCCTATCCTTTCTAAAAAACTACATACTTATGATTAGTTTAACATATGCCCGGTGGAAATGGAATGACTAAATATTTTTCACTGTCTCTATCGCCTTTTCAAGTTGATTGTCTCTGTCGGGATTATTCTCATCGTACACATATTCAATCTCAACATCCGGTGCAATCCCTGTTCCGTTTATATTTCGTCCTTTAGGAGTAAAATATTCCGCAATCGTCAGTTTCACGCTTGTTCCGTCCTGCAGGTCGAAAATCTGCTGGACCAGGCCTTTTCCATAAGACTGTGTTCCTACGATCTCCCCTGTGCCGTAATCCTGAATAGCCCCTCCGAATATTTCCGAAGCGCTGGCGCTGTTTCCATTCATCAGGACAACAAGCGGCTTTTCAAAAACATGCTCTGCATCAGAAGTATATTCCTCTTTCTCTCCATTCTTATCCTCTGTATAGACGATCAGTCCTTCCGGCAGCATCAGATCCAGAATCTGACATACAGTCTTCAGATTCCCTCCCGGATTATTTCTAAGATCCACGATCAGTCTCTCCATACCCTGCTCTTCCAGCGAATCCATCGCCTCTTTATACTGATCGTAAGTAACAGAAGCAAATTCTGTGATGCGGATATAACCGATCCCCTCTTCTGTCATCTTACTTTCAACCGTCTGCTCTACTATGGTGTCTCTTTTAACAGCGAACTCTTTCTCTTCCCTGTTATCCCCTCGCAGCATAGTCAGCTGAACAGTTGTACCAATCTCTCCTTTGATTTTTTTCACAACCGCATTGATATCCTGCCCGGTGATATCTTCTCCCTCTATTTTGTAAAAGATATCGCCTTCTTTTATACCTGCATTATCAGCCGGGGAATCTTCGTATACCTGCATAACCCGGATCGTCTGTGTCTCCTTATCCTGAGTAACTACCACCCCGATCCCGCCAAATTCCCCTGTTGTCATTTCTGTCATTTTTGCTGTCTCGTCTTGATCATAATAAGCAGAATAAGGATCTTCCAGTCCTTCTATATAGCCCTTATAAATGCCTGTTTCCAGCTTCTCCTCATCTACCTCTCCCGTATAATACTCATCGATCAGAGCATTCAAAAGCTCCATTTTATCACTGTCTGCTTCCGCTGCATTCCCAGCTTTCCCGAGGCTGCAGGAAACCGCACTTATTCCTAATAATACAACAAGGGCGCCAAAAAGCGCCCCCTTAAAAAAACTTTTTTTATGTTTCATACAACAAAAACCAACCTTTTATGTTCCTGTCTACAAATAAAGTCTCGGATCAACCGGCGTACCGTTTACCCACACTTCAAAATGAAGATGAGGGCCGGTGGATGCTCCTGTCGAGCCTACCAACGCAATGTTCTGTCCTGTACTTACAGACTGCCCGGAACTTACCAGAATACGACTGCAGTGCTGATACAATGTAGCAAGGTCGCCGTGATTGATGATCACATAATTACCTCTTGCACCGTTATATCCAACCTCAACCACTGTTCCGGATGCCGCCGCGTAAATCGGGCTTCCCGTACTTGCCGCATAGTCACGTCCCTTATGGTTCGTACTTCCGATACCTCCCGGTGACGCCCTGCCTCCAAACTCACTGCTGATATATGCGGACGGACACGGATTCTGAAGTCTGCCGCTGCCGCCTCCAGTGTAAGGTGGTGCCGGAGTGACAGTTGTACCGCCGCCTCCACCTCCGCTTGTTCCTCCGGAGCTTCCGGACGCCGCTGCCTGTGCTTCCTGCTGCATCCTTGCCTGACGTTCCGCTTCTGCTTTCAACGAAGCGATCTTTTCATTCACTGCGCCAAGCTCACTGCTTAAGCTGCTGATCTCTTCGCTCTTGCTTTCAATCAGACTTTCCATCTCCGTCTGTTGTTCCTGAAGACTGGTCTGCATTTCTTCCAGTTTCTTGTTTTCTTCTTCCAGGTCTTTCTTCTGATCCTCTACCTCTGTAACAATATCCTGAAATTCCACCAGCATATTTCTATCATATTCAGAAATCTGTGCAATATACTCTGCATTACTTAAAAATTCCGCAATACTCTTTGATTCCAGCAGTGTTTCCAGAAATTGACCGTTTCCGTTCTCATACATGTACTGGATCCGGAGTTTCATGCTGTTATACTGGTTATTCTCATCAATCTGAGCAGCGATGAGTTCATCTGTCTTTGCAGCGATCTCTTCCTGTTTTTTCTCAATGTCTGATTTGGTCTTATCCATATCATCCACGATCTTTTCCAGCTGTGCAGCAAGATTATCCTTCTCTGCCTGCGCCGCTGCCTTCTTATCCTGCAGCTCACTGGCCTGATTCTGTGCATCCTGGAGATCATCTGCCTTTACCTGCACTGCACTTCCGAATGTAAGCGCCCCGACTAACAGCACACTGACTAATCTCTTTTTTTGCATTTCTTCTCTCCCTTTACTTTTAACCCCTTGTTTCTACTCCCTTACGGGTTTTTTCCTGCTATTTTTTATCATAACACATTTTTTTTTGTTTTTCCAGTATAACAGGAAATTTTCCCTTCTATATCCTTACTTTCATTGCTTATACTTTCAAATGCTTACGGATTGTAAAGAAGCTTCCCAGGAAACCGATTCCAACACCGAGAGCCAATCCCACCGGAAGAAGAGTACGGTATACTTCTGTTACCGGAAGGAAATCCAGAATATTATTTAATAAATTAAATCTCTGAAGGATGTATGAAACTGCCTTGTCATACATAAAATATAGCAGTACCAGAGGTATCAACGCCCCGATGATACCGATAACAAGGCCCTCTATAACAAACGGCGCCCGGACAAATCCGTCCTTCGCTCCAATATATTTCATGATCGCGATCTCCTCCCGCCGCACGGTAATACCCATGGTTACCGTATTGTTGATCAGGAAGATCGACACTGCGAGCAAAATAGCAATGATCGCAATGGAAACATAGGTAATGAGTCTGTTAACGCTGCCCAGCGTATCCGCCACTACGTCCGACTTATTTACCTTACGTACCCCATCCAGACCTTCCGCAAAAGCTACTACATCGTCCTGTTTGGTAACATCTTCCATATACACGGAGTAATTGTTGGAATTTGCCAGCGGATTATCATCCTTAAATCCTTCTGCAAGTGAGGAATCTTCTCCGAAATACTCGCTCTGGAAAGATTCCCATGCCTGATCTGCGGACACATATTCCACATCATGGACCCCTTCACAGCCTGCCAGCTGCTCTCCAATCTCGTCTATCTGGTCTTCTGTGATATCCTCTTCAAAAAATACTGTAATGGCCACACCCTCTTCGGCCTTCTGCACAATATAATTAAAATTCATTACGATCGCAAAAAACAGACCGAACACAAAGATACACGCTGCCATTGTAGCAATGGACGCAATGGAAAACATCTTATTTCGGCCAATATTTTTAAATCCCTGTTTCGTCGAATATCCGACTGTACTAATCCTCATTTTTATACCCACCTTTTTGCTCGTCGCTGACAATGACACCCTTTTTCATTGTAACGACACGTTTCTTCATCTCGTTTACAATTTCCTGATTATGCGTAACTACCAAAACGGTCGTACCCCTGTCATTCGCTTCTTCCAGAAGCTTCATGATCTCCCATGAATTAGTCGGGTCCAGGTTTCCTGTCGGCTCGTCCGCCAGAAGAATAGCTGGCTCATTGACAATAGCTCTCGCAATGGCCACTCTCTGCTGCTCTCCTCCGGACAACTCCTTTGGATAGGATTTATACTTCTGTGCAAGACCAACCAGAGACAGCGCAGCAGGAACCTTTTTCTTGATGATCCTGGTAGGTGTCTCTACAACACGCTGAGCAAAAGCGATATTTTCATATATATTCCGGTCCTTTAAAAGACGGAAATCCTGAAACACAACCCCAAGCCCTCTGCGGTACATGGGAATCTGTCTGTGTTTCAGCCTTTCCAGGTTCTGACCGTTTACAACGATCGTACCGGAAGTCGGCTCCAGTTCCTTCATGATCAAACGGATCAGCGTCGATTTTCCGGAACCGCTGTCGCCTACGATAAAGACAAATTCACCCTGATCGACTTTCAGGTTTACGCCGTTCAGAGCAGCAACCCCTTTTGAGTATTCTTTCGTTACCTCATTTAATTCAATCATACTTTCCTCCTAATTATCAATACTCCAATGACTCCATGTATTTCATATACTTGACTACCATCAGTGCAATCTTAAATGTGATGGCATCCTCAAACACACGAAGATCAAGCCCCGTACTTTTCTGGAGTTTATCCAGACGGTAAACGAGTGTATTACGATGGATGTAAAGCTGTCTTGATGTCTCTGACACATTCAGACTGTTCTCAAAGAACTTATTGATCGTCGTCAGTGTTTCCTCATCAAATTCGTCCGGGGATTTCCCCTCAAAAATCTCGCGGATAAACATTTTACACAACGGAATTGGGAGCTGATAAATCAGACGTCCGATTCCCAGAGTGCTGTAAGCAATCACTTTTCTGTCGTCAAAAAAGATTTTTCCCACATCCAGAGCGAGCTTAGCCTCTTTATAGGATTTCGAAACTTCTTTAATATCTCCTACTATGGTGCCGTATGCGATCCGTATATCCTCTTCTCCCTCTCCCTGAAGAAGCTCCAATATGGATTCCGCCATTTTTTCCAGCTCCGCGTGCCCATCGGAAGAACTCAGTTCTTTTACAATAATAATATCCTTTTCATCAACTGCCGTGACAAAATCTTTGGACTTATTCCCCAGCAGACTGCGGACATGATCTACCATACTGCTGTCTTTTTCATGGGCAGTCTCCACTATAAAGATAACACGTCTTACTTCAGTGTCAATATGTAATTTCTTTGCACGATTGTAAATATCTACCAGAAGCAGATTGTCAAGCAGCAGGTTCTTGATAAAATTGTCTTTGTCGAACCGCTCCTTGTATGCGATCAGAAGATTCTGTATCTGGAATGCCGCAATCTTTCCAACCATATACACATCATCGCTGCCGCCGTTAGCCAAAAGGATATATTCCAGCTGATGTTCATCAAAAATTTTGAAAAACTGATATCCCTGTATAACCTGGCTGTCTGCCGGTGAATCTACAAAAGACAGCACAGACGCCTCATAATTCTCCTGTTCGGCAAATGTGCTTGCAAGAGATTTGCCATCCGTGTCCATCACGCAAAGATCAATCCGGGTAATTCCCTTTAATCCATCGATGGTATTTTGTAGTATTTGATTAGATATCATATTCTATCTCCTCCACTAATTTCAATATGCATTTTCCACAATGTATTTTCTGCACATTTACCCATTTATACATATTACTTTTTTTATACTAATATAAATCCACAAAAAAAGAAAGAGGAAATCACAAATTTTTGTTAATTTCCTCAATTTTCTCCCGGTATTTTCCTGATTTTCGGCATATACATACTATACAAAATCACGTGCACTCTCAATGGGCATTCACAGCCGTTTCCATTTCTTTTTTCCGATTTTTTTCAATCTCGCGTTTAAAAATTTTGTGGTTGATAAACTGCACCATTTTCTGCATACGGCTCCGACTGCGGTAAATGGGATTTTCACCCTTTCCGATCCCAAGCCAGACTCTTGCATTCAGAATACTTCTGTTTCTTACAATAAATTCCTGCTCTGCCGGAGCAGAAAGAGCTGCGATCACACAGTCTGTCTCTGCACCGTTTACGGCATTTACAACAAGGTCATCCGCTGAATCGGTAGGCGATACTTTCGCCATTCCCGCCACCTGTATCCCGCTGTATCTCTCCTCCAGGTATTGATAGAAGGCTTCCGCCTCCTCCTCTGTCTCCACCAAAAGAAATACTCTGAAGTGGTTTTTGTGAAGATAGCGCAGAAACATTCTAAGATATGTGCGCTGCTCCACTTCCTGAAGATGCCGTTTCTCTGTTATATCTGCCCCTTCCAGAATCTCCTTCTCTCCCGGCAGCACAAGATCCACACACTCAATGCTCTCCCGAAGCTTCGGTTCCTCCGAGGCATACATTACAGTATCCACCGTAACAAGCTCTATCACGCTGACAGGCTCTGTACCCATATATTCTACTGTCTGCTTCATGGCTTCTTTGGCTGTACAGTCATCAATTCCAATATTCAGCACTTGAATCTTTTCGTTCATTACAATCACCCGCTATTCCTTCTAGCTGTTCGATTATAGCAAAACGACTTTTCCTTTTCAACCTTTGACACCAAATATTCATACTTCGTAATACTTTTGTTACAGTTCAGCCTTCAGCGTATTCCCTGTTCTTTTTTCTTTTTGTTGATCAGACCTCCGATGCGTCCCGTCTCTTTTGAAGAGAGGGATTTCCACCCCTGCTCCATGACTTTGTCCAGCAGACCAAGCTCTTCCGCTATTTCGTATTTCATTTTTTCTTCTTTTGTCAGTTCGCTTAATATGATCGGTTTTTCTTTTTTCCTGCTCATGCTGATACCCCTTTCCTATATGCAAGTATTAACATGATGCAGGATTTTATACAGCCAAAACCGATTTATTCCTGACTGTTCCGGTCCTTAATTAGGGTCGTCCGGCATAACGATCGCCGCAATGATATATGCCAGCACTCCGCTTCCGGCGCAGAAAACAAACAAAAGGAAGGCAAGCCTTACTATCGTCGGATCGATATTAAAATATTCTGCCACTCCTCCGCATACTCCGCAGACCAGACGTTCTCTTCTTGATCTGTATAATCTTTTTGATTCCATATACACTCCTTCTTTCTGTAATTTCTGTTATCTTACTTCCGCTGCTCCTTCAAAAGAAACATTCACTGAACCGATACCGCACTGGATCTTCATATCCTTGCCGGCGTTGTTATCAATATTTTTATTTACTGCAACTCCGGAATAACTTTCATTTTCCAGATTCAGCTCACCGATTCCACATTCAATGAAATAATTGAAGTCTTCCTTCGTCCCTTCTGCAGTATAATTTAATTCTCCTACTCCGCATTCTATATCCACTTTTTTTCCAGCCTCGCCCACTGCAGTCAGACTTCCGGCGCCTACCATAAATTCCGCCGTGTCGGCTGTAAAAGAATTGATATTTCCTGCTCCTGCCCCAACTTCCAGATTCAGATCTTTGGCCTTTATCTCTTCTACGTCAAGTTCTCCATATCCCACCTGAAGATCTGCTTCTCCAAATTCCAAATAGTAAGGAACCTGTATCGTCACTTCTCCGGCTACTTCCTGATTCAAAAGTTTCCAGGGATAATGTTCGGCAGTGGTTTCCACTTTCAATTCTCCCTGTTCTTCCTTAATCTGAAGCTTCAGTCTGGAATTTACATTATAGGTTTCTACTCTGACGTTATTTTCTTCACACGGTACAATATTCACGAACAGTCCTTCTGTATCAACCTTCAGGTTTTTAACATTTGAAAAAAGTTCAACCTGATCGCTGTCCACACTGGTACTGCCTGATTTCCAGAAGAACTGCGGCATATAGTTATCAACTAATACACCTGTCGCTCCCATTGCTTTGCCCGTCACAGCGCATACACAGCCCACCGCTGCCGTAACTCCGCAGAACACCCAAAATCGTTTCCATCCTTTTTTCATTTATGCCACCGCCTTTCTCCTGTGAAACGGTCTTCGGATTAAATTGATGATCCCCCGGAAGAATCCGGGAAGTACGATCATACATGCCCTCACCGACGCCACCGTCATAATAAGTCCGATCACAAATGTGATCAGGCCGCCGCCGATCAGCACAAGTCCTGCCGACGCTTCCGGTATCAGGCAGGCTATTCCTGCTCCCACGAGCGTCACACCAAGCAAAACTACCATCACGGAAGCAAAAGCCAGACCGGCAAACAACGCCACAACTGCCACAACTACCGCTACCGCCGCACAGATCAGCGCTATACCTGCCGGAACAATGACGGGAAGCCCCACCAGGATCACCAATATGATCAGCACTATTTTAAGTCCGGTATTTTTCTGTTTTGTCTCCTCACTTCCGGTGTCCCAGTTGTTGTTTGATCTCTGTTCTTCCCGGGTGTATTTCCCCTGCTGTTTTTCCGTTCCGCCGCCTGCCTCATCCGAATCTTTTTCCTGCCCCGGATACGCCGGCGCTTCTTTCTGCTCGAATCTCGTATCGGTATAACCGGTCTCCCGAAATTCGCCTGCATCCGACGAAGCCTCTCCAAGTCCTGCTTTCACCTCTGCTGCAACTTTTGCCGGGCTTCCAAGTTCCCTAACGATCTCTTCTTCGTTCTCTTCTCCCGCTTCATCGAAATAATCATTATAATACTTCATCGCCTCTACACGTTCTTCCACGGATATATCCTGAAGAAGCGCTGCCAGTTCTGTCATAAACTGTATACGATTCATGAAATAGCACCTCCCTCAAATAATTCGCTGATCTTACTCGAATAGACTTTCCATTCGCCCCTGTATAAGTTAAGCTGCGCGGATCCTTTCGGCGTAATCTTATAGTATCTCCTGTTCCTTCCATCATACTGCATATCATAAACTTCCAGGCATTCGTCCTTTTGAAGTCTTCGCAGTACCGGATATAAAGTGGACTCTGATACTTCAATTGCTTTTCTTACATCCTGGGTGATCTTATATCCGTAAGTCCCTTCACTCTCCCGCGAAACAACCGCAAGGACGATCGCATCAAGAAGAGCTGCTCCGGTGTTAAATACCATCCAATCACTTCCTTTGTTATCATGTCTGCCTGCAGCCTCGGTGTACTCCGCCGCTGCTCTGCACACAGAATTAGTTGCAAAACAATATTATTTACCTATCTATATTATTTTTATGATTATATTATATGTTATATAATATTGTTTGTCAATATATGCAGAACAAGTTTCCTATTGAACAAAAAATCCATCGATGCTTTTTTCGCACCGATGGATCAATTCTCCAAACATCTTAGCGTCGGTGTACAAGGGGACAATACGCTCCTTCTACACCGACGCTATTATTACAGCAAGATCCGCTCCTGAAGCGTAAAGGAATAAATAATTTTTTCTTTCACCCGTTTCCCGGTGAGCTGTTCCAACGCCTTTGCATAATAGGCCAGCTGTGCATGATATTTTTCTGCAAGTTCCTCTGGTTTTCGCACTTTATCCGTCTTGTAGTCCAGCACCACAAGCTCTCCGTCCTCCTCAAAGAAAACGTCAATAATTCCCTGAACCAGTATGGTTTCCCCTTCTCCTGATCCGGGGTAGATTTCTTCTGCATCTACGCCCAGAACAAAAGGCTGTTCCTTCCAAAGCTTTCCTTTTTCTGCCGCTTCTTTCATCCGTCTTCCGTCCGCACCGGAAACAAATGCAAGAATTTCTTTCGGCCGAACACTCTGCGCCATATCTTTCCGGATCTTTCCGCTGTTTTTCATCTCTTCGACCGCCATAGCCATGGATTCCAGACTGTAATCTTCCTTAAAATCCAAAAGCTCCAGAACACGGTGGTAAGCGCTTCCCCGGGAAGCTCCCGTCAGTTCTTCTTCCTCCATACGGAAACGCGGGATCAGCGGAATGACCTCCGGTTCTTCATAGGCCATCTCTCCCAGTTCTGTTCCTTCCTCACCATACACTTCCTTCATATATTCTCGCTTCTTCAGCTCCGAGACCGTAAACTTCAGCTTCCGTCCAAACGTATCCGGCCAGGGATAAGAGTATCCAAACTGCTCTTTCAGTCTGTCTTTCATTTCTTTATCATATGTTTCTTGTGTATTCCAGTCTTTCAGCGCCTGCTTCGTAAATATTTTCTCTGTCTTTTCCTCTTCTTCTGCACAGACAAAATCTTCCAGTCTCTTTATCCATACCTGAAGAGGCATCTCTTTCCCTCCGCCTGCAATGGCCGGAAGGATCCAGCTCAAACAGGAGGAAGCCGATGACAGCACCCCAAAAGAGAGTTCTTCTTCCCTGCCTTTTACCGCTCGCAGAGATTCCAGCTTCTCCCCGGGATTTTTCATGGTTCCTGTGAGGATCAATTTTTCTTTTGCCCTTGTAAGAGCTACGTATAAAACCCGAAATTCCTCAGCCAGGTTCTCCAGGATTTCCTCCCTTTGCATCACCCTCTTAAAAAAGGATACACTTTTGGTGCCCTCGTCCAGATCAACAGCATCCAGACCTACTCCCAAAGAGGCATGAACGATCACACTGCTTCTGGCATCCTGCTGGTTAAACCGTTTTCCCATGCCGGCTGCGATCACCACCGGAAATTCCAGCCCCTTGCTCTTATGAATACTCATGATCCGCACCGTATCTGACTGTTCATCACTAAGACTTGCCTCTCCGTAATCCACATCATATTTCCGAAGCTGCTCGATATAGCGCACAAAATTAAACAGCCCTTTATAGCTTGTGCTTTCAAATGTCATGGCCTTTTCTGCCAGCATATCCAGATTTGCCTTCCGCTGCTCTCCTGCCGGAAGAGCGGCTGTGTAATCTCCATAGCCTGTCTCGTCCAGGATCTGCCAGAGCAGTTCATGGATCGCCGTATAGGGAACTCTCCGGCGGAAATGTTCCATCTGCCCCAGGCAGGATTCCAGTTTCCCCCGGATCTTTTCATCTTCTCCTTCCGTCCGGTAATGCTCCACCGCATCATAGAAGCTCTCTTTAGGATAAGCCGCCTTGATCCTGGCAAGCTCCTCATCATTCATTTTTCCGAAATAGGAAGAAAGAACTGCTGCCAGCGGAATATCCTGTTTCCGATTATTTAAAACACGGAAGTAATCCAGAAGAGTTCCGATCTCCCGCGTCTCAAAATAGCCTTCCTTCGTCCCTGCATATGCCGGTATCCCTTCTTCCGACAACACTTCCAGGAACACATCGCTCCACCCTTTTATGCTTCGGATCAGGATCACAATATCCGAATAGCGTACCGGGCGCAGTGTTCCGTCTTTTTTGTCTGTCACCACAGCCTGACTCATCAGCTCCCGGATCCGGCCTGCCACTGCCTTTGCCTCCAGGCGGCGGGCATTGAGGGTGTTTTCTCCCTCCCCGGCCATATCCAGGATTTCTTCCTCGATCTGTGATTCGATCAGCAGGATCTCCGGCTGATTTCCCGGCTGCTCCTCAAAGGAAGCGCCGGGATGAAGGGCCGCCCGGTCGTCATAGACAATTCCTCCAAGAGGCTCTGTCATGATCTGCCGGAACAGATAATTCACTCCCTCCAGCACTTCTTTTCTGCTTCGGAAATTGCGGTAAAGGTCAATCCTCTGCTTCTCGCTGTCGGTCCCCTCCCCTTCATAAAGACGGTACGTATTGAATTTCTCCATGAAAAGCTCAGGCCTTGACAGCCGGAACCGGTAGATACTCTGCTTCACATCGCCTACCATGAAAACATTGTACCTTCCCCGAGAAATCCCGGAAACGCTGGTAAGGATTGCTTCCTGGATCAGATTGCTGTCCTGATATTCGTCGATCATAACCTCCCGGAACATTTCCTGGTATTCACGGGCCGCGGCAGAAGGTTTCCATCCATCCCCGTCTTTTTCTGTCAATATACGCAGGGCATACTGCTCCATATCACTGAAGTCGATCATATTGCGGCTTCTTTTTCGTTCCTCAAAAGCTTTGGCAAAATCCTCTGTCAGACCTGCAAGCACTTTCATCATAGGGAAACAAAGGGCTGCCTGGCGGAGCACTTCTTCGATATTATCTTTAAAATAATGGCCGGCTGAATTTTTCAGGATCCCCTTCATTTCCTCCCGCAGTGCTTTTACCTGCTCTGCCTTTTCCTTTGACACTGTTTTATCCCGGTTAGCCGCCAGCTTCTTCCAGGAAATCTTCTGAAACGCCTCATAATAATCCGAATAAGTTACAGCCTTCTCAAACCGTTCAATATTTTCCAGATCACTTTCCAGCGTTTCCCCGTACATATAAGGCCCGTCCGGCTCTAAGCACAGCTTTTCCGCTTGTCTTTGCAGTTTTGCAGCACTTTGGACATAGCAGTCCATCCGCTGTTTTGCCGCCTGAAAAGCAGAGGTCTTTAACAGTTCTTCTTCCGACGT
The DNA here is from genome assembly GCF_037273965.1 of Claveliimonas sp. Classification (NCBI taxonomy): domain Bacteria; kingdom Bacillati; phylum Bacillota; class Clostridia; order Lachnospirales; family Lachnospiraceae; genus Claveliimonas; species Claveliimonas sp. The sequence continues at coordinate 17,567 of NZ_JAYAZJ010000019.1, forward strand.
CACCTGATAAAGGCGCACACAGGAGCCCAGCCATTCCTCCGGCGCCGGATAGCTTCTGGAAAATTCATAGAGCTTCAGGATCAGCTCTTCCATCTTGCGGTCATCCCTGCCCCGGGCATAACTCTCTGCAAATTCCAGGAACCGGGCATTACCCTCCTGATATTTTTTCTCGAGAAGCTCCTCCAGGACATCCTGGCGCATCAGCCGAAGCTCTCCCTCCTCTCCGATACGGAAAGACGGATCCAGGTCAATGCTGTGAAAATGTTCCCGTATAACAGAGAGACAAAAGCTATGGATGGTGGTAATCCTGGCGCTGTGTATCAGCGTGGCCTGCTGCTTCAGATGTTCATCATCCGGACGCTCTTCCATCTTCTTTTCAATGGCTCCCCGGATCCTCTCTTTCATTTCCGCCGCCGCTGCCTCTGTAAACGTCACGATCAAAAGCTGATCCACATCCACCGGATCTTCTTCTCTTGTCAGCATGGTGATGATCCGTTCCACAAGAACAGCGGTCTTTCCGGAGCCGGCTGCTGCCGACACAAGAATATTGCGGTCCTGCAGATCAATTACATTTTGCTGTTCTTTTGTCCATTTCACGCTCACAGATCATTCTCTCCTTTTCCCGTACTTTTTTCTGTACTTTCTTCTATCTGTTTTCCCATCCGCTCTATGGCTTCCTGTCTGTCGAGTTTTTCAATGTCACGGTAATGGTAACCCGGAATCTTTGTATCGAATCCGCATATATGCCGGTAGGCACAGTAATCGCATCCGGTCCGGGTTCCCTGCCGGTAGGGACTGATCTTTGCCTCGCCGGACGCAATCCTTTCATGCAGCTCTTTTACCTTTTCCCCGGCGTATCTGGAAAGGACGGCAAAATCACTTCCATCTACTGCTTTTGATGAAGCAGCGAGACTTCCGTCCTTTTTGAATTTCACCGGCACAGCCAAAGATTCCCCTTCTCTTCCATGCTCCAGATGTGCAAGAGAATTTTTTTCCAGGCTGATCAGGCCGTCCGGGCGGAGTTCTTTCAATAGTTTTTCCTTTACCGTTTCCTTGTCATCCCCTTTCTCCACAAGGGGATCCTGGATGCGATAGTAAAAAATCCCGGACGGCACCGCCTCCTTGTCAGGATACCTCCGCTTTACCAGCCCCAGCGCCTGGTTCATATAAACCATCAGCTGAAGCTGCAGCCCATGATACAGCAGAGAAAAATCAAAAGCAGTGTGGCCGGTCTTGTAATCCACCACTTTTACATACACCGTATCATCTTCCAGACAGGTATCTACCCGGTCAATCTTTCCGCTTCCAAAACTCAGCTCACTGGCTTCCGGCTGGAAATCTCCCCGGCGGAGCTGCTCGGTCAAGGCCCACACCGTACGGTTCATCATATGTTTCATCCGTGTGACCATATACTGATTTCTCGATGTACTGTAAAGCACAGAATTTCCATAGTCTGTAACCGCTTCATCCACACATTGGTCTGAGAGTTCTTTTTGCTCTTCCAGAGTCAGAGAAATCCAGCTTCTTTTGCTCTCCGAAAGTTTTCCCGCGTATTTTTCCACTGCACTGTGGAAAACATTGCCCATATCCGCAGCCCGAAATTCATATTCCTGCCTTTCTTTTAAAGCCAGGCCATAAGTAAGGAAATGAGAAAAAGCACAGGAAGAAAACCGTTCCATTCTCGTAATGCTGGCTCTGAAATCATCTCCGTAAATCTTTTTTGCCACCGCTTCGCTGACCGCATCCGACGGGCGGACATAATAAGCCGCGTCCAGAAGATCTGACAACTTGCCCTGCCATTTTTCCTCTCCTTTATACCAGCTGTAAAGCTCCATCCAGGCGCTTCCGGAAGCATCATCCCTCCCCTGCAGCCCTTTTGTGAGTTCCGTGATTCCCGACTCCGGCGTCATCTCTTTTTCCTTCAGCGCCTTTTCTTCCTCATCCTCCACAGAAATTTCAGGAAAAAGACGGCGGATTTCCTGAATCAGATAAGACGGCCTGACGCTCTTTCCATCCGCTGACACCTTACTGTAAAATACGCAGAGTTTCTCTGTCGGTTTCGTCAGATTCAGGTACAGATAATATTTCTGCACATAGGCCTGTTCCTTTGCTCCAGGCGTCAAAGCAATCTTTTCCCGGGCAAATTTTGTCCTGTCTCCTTCTGAAAGAAGTCCTGCCTGCATCAGATTTCCCGGAAGGAAGCTGTCATTTGCCCCCAGAAAGAGCAGCGCCTTAATGTCTTTCAGTCTGGTTCTTTGCATGTCACCGATCACAACCTGGTCGATGCCGGGTGGAATCACACCTACTTTGGCCTCCGTCAGACCTGCATCCAAAAGGCTGCAGTACTCCTCCAAAGTGACAGTCTCATCCCCAAGCAGCTGCACAAACTTGTCAAAAAGATCCAGAACAATCCCGTAAATCTGAGCATACTCTCTTGCAAGCGCCGTCTCTCCTTCCGCCTGGAACTGCTCTTCCTGTTCCTTTAAAACAAGCTGCATTTTTTCCCGGACAAGGAAATCATAGAGCGCTTCTGTAATATCCCTCACTGTTTTCTTTTTCTGCTTCAGCACAAATACGAGATCATCCACCAGCTCCACCAGCATCACCCGTAAATGATTGACCCGCTCAAGTTCCTCCTCGGTCATATCCCTGGAACGCCGGATCCACCGCTCCTGCCATTTGGCAAATCCTTTTACGCCAAGGGCCAGGCAGTAATTTTCCAGCTCGTCTATCTCCTCCGCTTCAAATCCTGCATACCCTGTACGAAGGAAGCGGAAGACACTCTCAAATGAAAAATTCTGCTCCGTCATTGCCAGAAGACTTCTTATATATTCCACAAAAGAGTTTAAAAGGATGCTTCTTTTCCGATCCATAAAGACCGGGATCTCATAGCGTCCAAAAGCCCTCTTAAGGCTGTTTCCGTATGTGTCCATATCACTGACGATAATGCCGATCTCCCGATAGCGGTATCCTTCCGTCCGGATCATACGGCGCACTCTTTCCGCTGCCGCCCACGCCTCATCCATAGGATTTCTGGCTACATGAAGTTCCACTGCGCTTTGCTGCCCTGTATATGTTTTTCCTGAATAACGGAAGATTTCTCTTTCCAGGAACCCGATAGCAGGACAATTTTCAAACCTGGGAGCAGGCTGCCTTTTCAAAACAACGGGGTCCTTGACAGGAATCTGCATCTTCTTCGCTGTTTCCAAAAGAGAAGCGACTGTCTGTTTGCTCATGGCAAAAAGCTGGTAGGGGTGACGGAAGGTATAGGGATCTTCCCGTTCATCGATCGTTATCGTCACGATCACATCCCTGCATATTTTCATCAACTCTCCCAGAAGACGGCCCTGCACCGGGGTGAATCCGGTAAATCCATCCAGAACTACTGTGCTTTTTCTCAGAATCTCCGATTCACAGGCCACTCTGGACAGTACATCCAAAAGTTCTTCCTTGGTGATAAACTTTTCCCGGAGATAATCCTGGAAGCCCTGGTACAAAAGAGCAATATCCGACAGTTTATAATACAAATAAGAATCCTCCCCTGAGGATTCCATCACTTTGCGGATCTCATCCATCCCCACGTCGTACTGTATAAATTCCGACAGAACGGATTTCACTTCGCTGACATACCCCAGCTTCCGCATATTTCCTTTCAGCACCTTCAGGCGGGGCTCGAGCTCCCCTCCTATCTTCCTAAGCACCAGATTCTTCCCCTCATCGTCCAATACCGGGAAGCCTCCCTTGCCCGTCTCCTCAAAAATACGGTGAGCCAGGCGCACAAAGCTTAGGACATCAATATTCATGATTCCCTTCCTGCTGCCGTGCATAACAAGGTCTTTCTGAGTCTGCATGGTAAACTGCTCCGGTACAAGGACAAGGTAAGAAAGGGAGGGATTCTCCTCCGCTTCTTTTGTAATATTCTGATAAAGATAATGGGACTTCCCTGAACCGGAACCCCCAAAAACAAACTGCAGTGCCATATTTTTCCCTTTCTGTTGTCGTCACCTTTGCCTGATCAGCATATCCTGCCGTATATAAACGCCGGCACGTACGCCTTCACATAAATGCCTTCCTCGCGGTACTCTTCTTTGGACAACTCCCCATACTGGCGTATGATCTGAATCTTTCCCGCCTCATTGTAAAGATAAAGCTTCTCCACCTCGATCTTCTGCTCCCGAAGAGTATCTTCCACAGCGCTTAGAAGTTCTTCCGTTCCTTCTCCGGTCTTTGCGGAAATACAGACCGTTCTGTCCGCCTGGAAATCTCTTGGAACATATTCGCACCGGGCTGTATCGATTTTATTGAACGCTGTGATCACAGGCTTATCA
>NZ_JAYAZJ010000020.1:0-12328 GCF_037273965.1 Claveliimonas sp.
CGAGGGCGGCACACATCTGGCCGGATTTAAGACAACCTTTACGACGGTAATGAATCAGTATGCAAGAGAACTCGGCATTTTAAAGGAAAAGGACAGCAATTTTACAGGAGCGGATATCCGCAACGGAATGACAGCCATTATTTCCATTAAACACCCGGATCCCAGATTCGAGGGACAGACAAAGACCAAGCTGGACAATCCTGATGCGGCAAAAGCTGTCAGCAAAGTGACCAACGATGAGATCGTAAGGTATTTTGACCGGAATCTGGAAAACCTGAAAAAGGTTCTTTCCTGTGCGGAAAAAGCGGCAAAGATACGGAAGACAGAAGAAAGGGCCAAGACAAACCTTCTGACAAAACAGAAATATTCCTTTGACAGTAACGGGAAGCTTGCAAACTGTGAGAGCAGGGATGCTTCCAAATGCGAGATATTTATTGTGGAGGGAGATTCCGCGGGAGGATCTGCCAAAACAGCAAGAGACAGAATGTATCAGGCAATCCTGCCCATCCGGGGGAAAATCCTCAATGTGGAAAAGGCGAGCATTGATAAGATTCTTGCCAATGCCGAGATCAAAACTATGATCAATGCTTTCGGATGCGGATTTTCGGAAGGATATGGCAACGATTTCGATATTACAAAGCTGCGGTATGATAAGATCATTATTATGGCAGATGCAGATGTGGACGGAGCACATATTTCCACGTTGCTTTTGACATTGTTTTATCGGTTTATGCCGGAGCTGATCTATGAGGGACATGTGTATATCGCCATGCCGCCTCTTTACAAAGCCATGCCCAAAAAAGGCGAGGAAGAATATCTCTACGATGATAAGGCACTGGAAAGATACCGGAAAACCCATGAAGGACCATTTACCCTCCAGCGATACAAAGGCCTTGGAGAAATGGACGCAGAGCAGTTATGGGAGACAACCCTCAATCCAAAGACAAGGATCCTGAAGCTGGTAGAAATAGAAGACGCCAGAATGGCTTCCGGCGTAACAGAGATGCTGATGGGAAATGAAGTGCCTCCCCGACGGGCTTTTATTTATGAAAATGCCACAGAGGCAGAGCTTGACATTTAGAAGGGAGAATAGCAATGCAGGAAGAACAGATCATTCGTACGGAATACTCGGATCTGATGAAAAAATCTTATATTGATTATGCGATGAGCGTCATTATTGCAAGGGCCCTTCCGGATGTGCGCGATGGGCTGAAGCCTGTTCAGCGGCGGACACTTTATGACATGCACGAGCTGGGTATCCGCTATGACAGGCCTTACCGTAAATGTGCCCGTATAGTAGGAGATACGATGGGTAAATACCATCCTCACGGAGACAGTTCCATTTATGAAGCCCTTGTGGTAATGGCACAGGAATTTAAAAAAGGCATGGTCCTTGTGGATGGCCACGGGAATTTTGGCTCCATTGAGGGAGACGGGGCGGCGGCCATGCGTTACACAGAGGCCCGTCTTGCCAAATTTACACAGATGGCGTTTCTTAAGGATCTGGACAAAGATGTAGTCAATTTTATGCCCAACTTTGACGAGACGGAAAAAGAACCGGAAGTGCTTCCGGTGCGTATTCCCAACCTTCTCGTAAATGGAGCGGAAGGAATCGCAGTCGGTATGGCGACCAGTATTCCGACTCACAATCTGGGCGAAGTCATCGACGCAGTGAAGGCCTATATGAAAAATGATGAAATCAGCACAAGGCAGCTGATGAAATATGTAAAAGGGCCGGATTTTCCTACCGGCGGCATTGTGGTAAACAAGGATGATCTCCTGAACATCTACGAAACAGGAACCGGCAAGATCAAACTGCGGGGTAAAGTGGAAGTGGAGGACATGAAAGGCGGAAAACAGCGTCTAGTCATTACAGAAATCCCGTATACCATGATCGGGGCAGGAATCGGAAAATTCCTCAACGATGTTTGTGCCCTTGTAGAAACAAAAAAGACAAACGATATTGTAGATATTTCCAACCAGTCCTCCAAGGAAGGGATCCGCATTGTCATTGAGCTGAAAAAAGGAGCGGACGTTAAGAATCTGACAAATATGCTCTATAAAAAGACACGGCTGGAAGATACCTTTGGTGTCAATATGCTGGCAGTTGCAGACGGGCGCCCGGAGACCATGGGGCTTAAGAAGATCATTGAGCATCATGTGGATTTCCAGTTTGAACTTGCAACACGCAAATACAAAAATCTTCTTGCAAAAGAGCTGGACCGCAAAGAAATCCAGGAAGGTCTGATCAAGGCATGTGATGTCATAGACCTGATCATTGAGATCCTGCGCGGAAGCCGGTCGGTGAAGGATGCGAAGGAATGTCTGACAAAAGGGATCACGGATAACATTGTCTTTAAATCCAAGATTTCCAGGAAAATGGCGTCCATGCTGCGCTTTACGGAGCGTCAGGCCACGGCCATCCTGGAGATGCGGCTTTATAAGCTGATCGGGCTGGAGATCGAAGCGCTTATGAAAGAACATGAGGAGACTCTGTCTAATATTGCAAGATACGAGGATATTTTAAATAACTATGATTCCATGGCAGACGTTATTATAGAAGAATTAGATGCGTTTAAAAAGGAATTTGCAGTCAAACGAAAGACTGTGGTTGAGAATGCAGAGGAAGCTGTCTTTGAAGAGAAAAAGATCGAGGAGCAGGAGATCGTCTTTCTTATGGATCGTTTCGGATATGCAAGATGCGTGGATGTTCCTACCTATGAGAGGAATAAAGATGCGGCAGACAGTGAAAACAAATATGTGGTAAACTGTCTGAATACCGGAAAGATCTGTATCTTTACTGACGGGGGAAAGATGCATCAGCTGAAAGTTCTGGATGTTCCTTTTGGAAAATTCAGAGATAAAGGCCAGCCGGTGGATAATATGAGCAACTTTGACAGCACGCAGGAAGAGATCGTCTATCTGTGCGATGCGGAACAGATGCGTTTCTCCAAATTGTTCTTTGCTACAAAACAGGGAATGATAAAGCAGGTGGAAGGAACAGAATTTCAGGTATCCAAGCGGACAATAGTAGCTACGAAGCTGCAGGAGGGAGACAGCCTTGTCAGTGTGGCGGTCATTACCGACAATAAGCAGGTGGTCCTTCAAACAAAGGATGGGTATTTCCTTCGTTTCCCAGCGTCAGAAGTTTCAGAAAAGAAAAAAGGAGCTGTGGGTGTAAGAGGAATCCGGCTTAAGAAAAACGATGAGCTGGAAGCAGCGTATCTCTTCGACGAGGGGACAGAGGCCAAGGCAGTATATAAAGAGAAAGAAGTAGTTCTTAACCGCCTCAGGATCGGAAAGAGAGACACCCAGGGAGTAAAGAACCGGGGATAAGATTTATGACAGAAAATCCGGTATATAAAAAAAGTACGGGAAATCCCTTGATTTTCCGTAAAAACAGTGCTATACTAAACAACAGTTACATAAACATGCGGCAGAAGAGTGGACGAAAGTTCACTCTTCTTTATATGATGGAAAGGTTTTCTGGATTTCCCATATTTCCGCTGGAGTTATGAAGCAGAAACGGTACGAATAGGAGGTTTTACGTTGGCAAAAAGAGAAATTTATGAGCAAAGAACAGAAGAACTCTTAAATCCGATCATGGAAAGAAACGGATTTGAACTGGTGGATGTAGAGTATGTAAAAGAAGGCGGAAACTGGTATCTTCGCGCCTACATCGACAAACCGGGAGGAATCAATGTGGATGACTGTGAGAAGGTCAGCAGAGAGCTCTCCGATCTCCTGGATGAAAAGGACTTTATCGAAGAGTCCTATATTTTGGAAGTAAGTTCACCGGGACTTGGCCGTCCCCTGAAAAAAGAGAAGGACTTTAAAAGAAGTCTCGGGAAGGAAGTAGAGATCCGCACGTACCGTATGGTGGACAAAAAGAAAGAATTTACCGGAATCCTTACAGGCTATGATAAAGATACCGTAACGATTGAAATGGAAAACAGTGAACAAAAAACATTTGACAAAGGCGATATAGCGCTCATTCGTCTGGCATTCGATTTTTAATTTAGGAGGAAAGTCACATGAACACAGAATTATTAGAAGCGTTGAATATTTTAGAAAAGGAAAAGGACATCAGCAAGGATACCCTGATGGATGCCATCGAAAATTCTCTGATCAATGCCTGCAAAAATCATTTTGGAAAAGCAGACAACATCAAGGTGATCATGGACAGAGAAACCTGTGATTACCAGCTGATCCAGGAAAAGACAGTGGTAGAGGAAGTAGAGGATAAAGTGGAGCAGATCAGTCTGGCTGACGCAAAGATGATCGACAGCAAATTTGAGCTGGGCGATATTGTACAGATCCCGGTTGAGTCCAAATCCTTCGGCCGTATTGCGACACAGAATGCCAAGAACCTGATCCTTCAGAAGATCCGTGAAGAAGAAAGAAAAGTGGTATACGATCAGTATTTTGAAAAAGAGAGGGATATTGTAACCGGTATCGTACAGCGTTATGTCGGAAAAAATGTCAGCATCAATCTTGGAAAGGCAGACGCCATGCTCACGGAAAATGAACAGGTAAAAGGCGAGGTGTTCAAGCCTACCGAGAGAATCAAACTGTATGTGGTTGAAGTAAAAAATACAACAAAAGGTCCGAAGATCCTTGTATCCCGTACCCATCCGGAGCTTGTAAAGAGATTGTTTGAAGCAGAAGTGACAGAGGTGAAAGACGGCATCGTGGAGATCAAGAGCATTGCCAGAGAGGCAGGAAGCCGTACAAAGATTGCAGTATGGTCTAACGATCCGGATGTGGATCCTGTGGGAGCCTGTGTCGGAATGAACGGGGCAAGAGTAAACGCAATTGTCAATGAACTGCGCGGCGAGAAGATCGATATTATCAACTGGAGCGACAACCCGGGAATTTTGATCGAGAACGCATTAAGTCCCGCGAAGGTAATTTCTGTTATGGCTGATCCTGATGATAAGACAGCAAGCGTTATCGTGCCGGATTACCAGCTTTCTCTTGCGATTGGTAAAGAAGGACAGAACGCAAGACTTGCAGCACGTCTGACCGGATACAAAATCGATATTAAGAGCGAGACACAGGCCATTGAATCAGGAGAGCTTCCGGAAAATTATATGGAGCTTGGCGAAGGGGTATACGAAGAAGAAGTATACGAGGACGGATACGATGAAAATACTTATGAAGAAGGGTATCCGGAATCCTACGAAGAAGATTACGACAGCCAGGAAGAAGCAGAAGAAATCGAATTTCAGGAATATGAAGAATAGGTGATAAGTTGAGCAGTAACAAAAAAGTTCCTATGCGCAAATGTGTAGGGTGTCAGGAAATGAAGAGTAAAAAGGAAATGCTTCGGGTTATCAGAACCTCTGAAGGAGAGTTTTTACTGGATGCTACCGGAAAAAAGAATGGGAGAGGCGCTTACCTGTGTCCTTCCAGAGCATGTCTGGAAAAAGCAATAAAGGGAAAAGGCCTGGAACGGTCTTTTCAACAGGCAATTCCCAGAGAAGTGTATGAAACACTGGAAAGGGAGATGAGAGAAATTGATACAGAATAAAGCGCTGTCCATGATCAGTCTGGCAACTAAAGCCGGGAAAACAGTGAGCGGAGAGTTTTGTACGGAAAAAGAAGTGAAAACCGGAAGGGCTGCTTTGGTAATTGTAGCCGGGGATGCATCCGAGAATACAAAGAAAAAATTCCGGAATATGTGCGATTATTATCATGTTCCAATTTATTTTTACGAAGATAAAGATACCTTGGGCCATGCAATGGGAAAAGAGTTCAGAGCATCTCTTGCGGTATTGGACGCGGGATTTGCAAAAGGAATTATGAGACATTTGGATGCTTAAGAGATAACAGAAGTTGCATAGAGGAGGTAGGTTGTATGTCAAAAATCAAAGTATATGAACTTGCAAAGGAACTCGGCAAAACAAGCAAAGAGCTGATGGAGTTTCTTGCAGAAAAAAATATAGAAGTTAAAAGTCATATGAGTGCTTTGGAAGACGAAGATACTGAGATGCTTCGCAAGGCATTCGGGAAAAAGAAAGAAGAAGGGCCGAAGAAAAAGAATATCGTTCATGTATTCCGTCCGCAGAATTTAAGGGACAGCAAACCCGGAAACCGTCAGGGGCGCCCGCAGGGGAACCGTCCTGCACAGGGTCAGCAAGAGCGTTCCCAGGGAAGCCGCCCGGTACAGAATCAGGCAGAGCGTCCGCAAGGGAACCGTCCTGTACAGGGTCAGGCAGAGCGTCCCCAGGGAAGCCGCCCGGTACAGAATCAGGCAGAGCGTCCGCAGGGGAATCGTCCTGTACAGGGTCAGCAAGAGCGTTCCCAGGGAAGCCGCCCGGTACAGAATCAGGCGGAGCGTCCGCAAGGGAACCGTCCTGCACAGGGTCAGCAGGAGCGTTCCCAGGGAGGCCGTCCGTCCTTTGGGCAGGCAGACCGCCAGCGTCAGGGCCGTCCGGTAAGACCGTCCGGTGACAGAAGAGACGACAGAAGAGAAGAGAAAAGAGAAGACAGAAGAGAGCCCGGCGACAGAAACCGCGGAAGAGGCACAGGAAGACCATCTGGCGACAGAAGAGATGATAGAAGAGAAGACAGGAGAGATCAGGGCGGAAGATTCGGGGATAATAAAGACCGTCAGCAAAGACGCGGACAGTCAATCCCGGCGCCGGCTCTGGAAGGACAGAAGCCGCAGAGAAATAAGAATAAAGGCAAAGACGACTATAAGAAAAAAGATTACAGAAACGATGATGAAGACAGAATGCCAAAGGGAAGAAAGCAGAAGCAGGAACAGAAACCGCAGATGCAAAAACCTCAGCATAAAGAGCAGAAACAGGAAGAGACGATCAAATCTATTGTGATTCCGGAAGTGCTGACTATTCAGGAGCTGGCTGATAAGATGAAAGTTGTTCCGTCGGCTATTGTCAAAAAGCTGTTTATGCAGGGCAAGATCGTTACAGTGAATCAGGAAGTGGATTATGAAACAGCAGAAGAAATCGCGCTGGAATTTGACATTCTCTGTGAGAAAGAAGAAGTAGTGGATGTTATTGAAGAACTTCTGAAAGAGGATGAAGAGGACGAAAAGAAGATGAAAAAGCGTCCTCCGGTTGTCTGTGTTATGGGGCATGTTGACCATGGAAAGACTTCCCTTCTTGATGCAATCCGCCACACAAATGTGATCGACAGAGAAGCCGGAGGAATCACACAGCATATCGGTGCATATGTGGCAGAAGTAAACGGAGAAAAGATTACGTTCCTTGACACGCCGGGACATGAAGCGTTTACTGCAATGCGTATGCGCGGCGCTAATTCTACAGATATCGCCATTCTTGTTGTGGCGGCAGACGATGGTGTTATGCCTCAGACAGTGGAGGCGATCAACCATGCCAAAGCGGCAGGTATAGAGATCGTGGTTGCAGTCAATAAGATTGATAAGCCAAGCGCCAATATTGACAGAGTAAAGCAGGAGCTGGCAGAATATGAGCTGATCCCGGAAGACTGGGGCGGAAGTACTGTTTTTGTTCCGGTTTCCGCAAAAACGGGAGAAGGGCTGGAAGATCTTATGGAAATGCTGATCCTGACAGCGGAAATGCTGGAGCTGAAGGCCAATCCGAACCGACGCGCAAGAGGGCTTGTAATAGAAGCGCAGCTGGATAAAGGAAAAGGATCCGTGGCAACCGTACTCGTACAGAAAGGTACCTTAAGAGTAGGGGATCCTATTGCAGCCGGAAGCGCTTACGGAAAAGTAAGAGCAATGATGGACGATAAAGGAAGACGTGTGAAAGAAGCGGGACCGTCCATGCCGGTGGAAATTCTCGGACTGAACGATGTTCCTAATGCAGGAGAAGTCTTCGTGGGATGCAAGAATGAGAAAGAGGCAAGAAACTTTGCGGAAACATTCATTTCTCAGAGTAAAGTGAAGCTTCTGGAAGAAACAAAATCCAAGCTTTCTCTGGATGATCTGTTTACGCAGATCCAGGAAGGAAACTTAAAAGAACTCGGCATCGTTGTAAAGGCAGATGTGCAGGGATCTGTGGAAGCTATCAAGCAGAGTCTTCTGAAACTGTCAAATGATGAGGTTGTTGTGAAGATCATCCACGGAGGAGTCGGAGCGATCAATGAATCTGACGTCAGCCTTGCATCGGCATCCAATGCGATCATTATCGGATTTAATGTCCGTCCGGATGCAACAGCCAAAGAGACAGCTGAAAGAGAAGGAGTTGACATCCGTCTGTATCGTGTTATCTATAATGCGATCGAAGATGTGGAAGCAGCTATGAAAGGTATGCTTGATCCGGTATTTGAAGAGAAAGTACTTGGCCACGCTGAAGTGCGTCAGACATTTAAAGCTTCCGGTGTGGGAACAATTGCAGGTGCTTATGTTCTGGACGGTACATTTGAAAGAGACTGCCAGACAAGAATTATGCGTGACGGCATTGTGATCTATGACGGAAAGCTTGCTTCCCTGAAGAGATTTAAAGATGATGTAAAAGAAGTAAGAGCAGGATACGAATGCGGATTCGTATTTGAAAATTATAATGATATCAAAGAAGGTGACCAGGTAGAATCCTTCAAAATGGTAGAAATCCCAAGATAGGGTTTTGCCTTGTCCTCCGAAAGGAGATGAAAGATTAATGAGAAAAAACAGTATCAAAAATACAAGAATTAATACAGAAGTTCAAAAGGAGCTTTCCAATATTTTGCGATCAGGGATCAAGGATCCCAGGATCGCTCCCTGGACTTCTGTGGTTGCGGTGGAGGTTGCTCCTGATCTGAAAACATGTAAAGCCTATATCAGTGTTCTCGGGGACAAAAAAGCCCAGGAGGACACAGTTGCGGGCCTTAAGAGTGCAGAAGGATATATCCGCCGGGAACTCGCACATAGTCTGAATATGAGAAATACTCCGGAAATACGCTTTATTCTGGATCAGTCCATTGAGTACGGCGTAAATATGTCAAAAAAGATTGATGATGTAACCAAAGGTCTGGATTCAAAAGGAGATGCGGATGAATCAAAATAAATGGAAGGAAATCCTGAAGGGTAAGACTTCTGTTGCAATCGGAGGTCATGAGCGTCCGGACGGGGACTGTATCGGCTCATGCACGGGGCTGTATCTTTACCTGAAACAAAACTATGAGAATATAGAAGTTGATCTTTATCTCGAACAAATCCCGGAGACATTCCAGGTAATCAGAGGAACTGAACATATACGGCACAGCATTCCGGAGGAGAAACAATATGATCTGTTTATCTGTCTGGACTGCGGCGACAAAGAAAGACTTGGATTTTCCGTCCCATTATTCCAAAATGCCGGAACCACTTTATGTATCGACCATCATATCAGCAACACTGAATTTGCGGATGAAAATTATATTGTGCCGGATGCAAGTTCCACTTCAGAGCTGGTATATCGTCTGCTGGATAAGGAGAAGATTGAAGAAACAGTGGCAGAAGCGCTTTATATGGGGATCGTTCATGATACCGGTGTGTTTCAGTATTCCTGCACAAGTCCGGATACGTTGAGGGCGGCGGCAGATCTTCTTTCCAGGGGGATCAATGCGCCGGCTCTGATCGAGCATACTTTTTATGAAAAAACATATGCACAGAATCAGATTTTGGGGCGAGCGCTGCTGGAAAGTATTGTGTTTATGGATGGGGCGTGTATTTTCACTTCATTGACGAAGGCAGTCATGCAGTTTTATGGTGTGACTGCAAAAGAACTGGAAGGAATTGTCAGCCAGCTTCGTGTGACAAAAGGAGTAGAGGTTGCAATTTTTATGTATGAGCTGGAACCGAATGTATATAAGGTGAGTCTGCGTTCCAAAGAAAAGGTTGATGTGAGCAGGATTGCCAGGTACTTCGGCGGAGGCGGACATGTGCGAGCTGCGGGCTTCACTATGCCGGGAACGGTACATGATGTCATTAACAATCTGTCAAAGCAGATTGCACTGCAGCTTGGACCAAAAGAGAAAACAAAGAGTGAGGCATAACAGATGATACACGGAATATTAAATGTGTATAAAGAACAGGGATACACTTCCCATGATGTTGTTGCAAAACTTCGGGGAATTACGAAACAAAAAAAAATCGGTCATACAGGGACGCTTGATCCGGATGCGGAAGGCGTCCTTCCCATATGCCTCGGAAGTGCTACAAAAATATGCAGTCTTTTGACAGACAGAAGCAAAACATACAGGACGGTGCTGCTTCTTGGGCAGACGACAGATACACAGGATGTTTCCGGCAACTGTCTGGAGAGCCAATCTGTCAGTCATTTGACAGAAAGTCAAGTGAAAGAAGCAATCCTGAAATTTGAGGGGGAATATGAACAGGTACCGCCTATGTATTCAGCGCTCAAAGTAAATGGGAAAAAGCTGTATGAACTTGCACGGGAAGGGAAGACAGTAGAACGCTCCGCAAGGAAAGTTGTGATCCATGACATAAAGATAGAAAAGATAGAATTTCCCCGGGTATGGATGGAGGTTTCCTGTTCCAAAGGTACCTATATTCGTACACTGTGCAATGATATTGGCGGTGTACTTGGAACCGGAGGATGCATGGAGAAACTGAAAAGAACCAGGGTGGGGGAACTGTCCATTGAAAACAGCCTTACTCTGGGAGAAATACAGAATCATATGGAGGAAGGAACACTTAATGAAATCCTTCTTCCGGTTGACCATTTTTTCAGAAAGTATCGTAAGATCACTGTAGGAAAAGAGGAAGAAAGGTTTCTGTATAATGGCAACAGTTTTTTCATCCCTCATTTAAAAGAAAAACCCGATGATAAAGAGCTGGTGAGAATGTATAACAGAGAGGGAAACTTTATTGCGCTTTACCGGTACAGCGGGAAGACAGAACGATTTGAGACAGAAAAGATGTTTTTAAATGACAGGCAATAGAAGCAGACGACGATGGAAGGGATAGATATGCAGTATATAAGAGGAATTGAATCCTACAGCTGTGGAGAGAGAAGTGCTGTGACGCTGGGAAAATTTGACGGGCTTCACAGAGGACATCAAAAGCTGGTGGAAAGAGTACGTGAATATGCAAAGACAGAAGGGGTAAGAAGCATTGTATGTGCTTTTGATATGCTTCCTCTTCGCGAGAGGATGCACATGCCCGGTAAAGTGCTGATGACAAAGGAGGAAAGGGCAGATCATCTGGAAGGAAAGGTTGATTTTCTGGTAGACTGTCCATTTACCGAGAAATTCAGTGAAATGGAAGCCGAGGATTTTATTCGGGACATACTGGCGGATACCTTCCATGCCTCATATGTCGTGGTGGGAACGGATTTTTACTTTGGTCATGGGAAGAAGGGAGATGTGCGTATGCTGGAAAAATACCAGGAAGAATACGGATATCACCTGGAAGTAATTGAGAAGGAACGGTATGGAGAACGTGTGATCAGCAGCAGTTATATCCGTGAAGCACTCAAAGAAGGGGATATGTCTCTGGCAGAGACTCTTCTTGGATATCCGTACAGTGTGACAGGGATCGTAGAACACGGAAAACAGCTTGGAAGAACCCTGGGTTTTCCCACAATTAATGTGGCGCCTCCCCAAGAGAAACTCCTCCCGCCCAATGGCGTTTATTTAGGGCAGATTTGTATGGACGGAATCTGGTACAATGCTATAGGAAATGTAGGGGTGAAACCTACTGTGACAGACAGCGGGCGTATGCTGGTGGAAAGTTATCTGATCGGATACAGCGGGGATGCGTACGGAAAAGAAACAAAGATCCGTATCAGGCATTTTTGCAGGCCGGAGAAGAAATTTGCAGATGTTCAGGATATGAAAAATCAGGTAAATGCAGATATTGCACATGCCGAAGCGTTTTTTGCGGAAAAGGCCGGATATCCGGAATAGAAAAGGCTGCTTGAAAAAGCATCTGGGTAAAAGCGAAGAGTATTTGAAGAAAAGGTTTACAATACAGAAGTCCTGTGTTATACTAGGCAGGTATGAACAGCCGGTGTTCGGTAACTGGATCACTCCGACCATTACTTAATGCAGGCCAAGTAGAAAGAATATAAGGAGGAAAACAAAATGATAACAAAAGAGCAGAAAGCACAGATTATTGCTGAATACGGAAGAGGAGAAGGAGATACAGGATCTCCGGAAGTGCAGATCGCAATTCTGACAGCAAGAATCAACGACCTGACAGATCATTTCAAGGCAAATCCGAAGGATCATCATTCCAGAAGAGGACTTCTGAAAATGGTTGGTCAGAGAAGAGGTCTTCTGGCTTATCTTAGAAAGAAAGATATCGAAAGATATCGTGCACTGATCGAAAGACTTGGACTTAGAAAATAATTTGTCCGGTATTTCAAAGGGCTTAGGAAAAGGGTGTCCG
>NZ_JAYAZJ010000021.1:0-13807 GCF_037273965.1 Claveliimonas sp.
TCCGGCGGTGCTTCGCAAAAGAGCAAGGGCATTGTTGATCCTGTATATTGCAGCAGGTCTGGATCCAAAGAAAAACTGCATTTACTATCAATCCCATGTTTCCGGGCATGCAGAGCTTGCATGGATCCTCAATTGTTTCACTTATATGGGCGAACTGAACCGGATGACCCAGTTCAAGGATAAAGCGGCGAAGCATGCAGATAACATTAATGCGGGACTTTTCACTTATCCTGTGCTGATGGCGGCAGATATTCTCCTGTATCAGGCGGATGTGGTTCCGGTCGGAGTGGATCAGATGCAGCATCTGGAGCTGACAAGAGATATTGCGGAGCGTTTTAATAATATTTACGGGGACGTATTTACGATCCCGGAGGCATATATCGGAAAAGTGGGCGCTAAGATCATGAGCCTTCAGGATCCCTCTAAGAAAATGTCCAAATCAGACGAAAACCCCAATGCCAGCATTTATCTGATGGATGACCCGGATACTATTATGAGAAAGTGCAAGAGAGCTGTGACAGATTCTGAAGCCCAGATCCTTTACCGTGATGAGCAGCCGGGGATCAAGAATCTGATCAATATCTACAGTGCATGTACCGGAAAGACTCCGGAGGAAGTAGTAAAGGAATTTGACGGAAAAGGATATGGCGAATTTAAGCCGGCAGTGGGAGAAGCAGTCGTATCCGTGTTAAAGCCTCTTCAGGAGGAAGCGGCACGTCTGGAAAAAGATAAGGCATATATTGACGGTATTATAAAAGAAAATGCGGAAAAAGCAGGTTATTTTGCAAATAAGACACTTAGAAAAGTGCAGAAGAAAGTAGGATTCCCGGAAAGGATCCGCTAAAATTCCGGAAAGGCAGAGAAAAAGAGATGGCAATACAGACAGCGGGAGAGCAGAAGTATTATGATCTGATTGAAGAAAAAGCAAAAAAGATGCGCACAGCAATGATCATCTGGATCAGCTTTCTTGCGCTTGCCTTGATCTCTGTATTTTCTAATATCCTGCTGGGAGCAGTGTTTGGAGCGCTGGGCGTTTTTCTGGCAGTAAGAAACCGAAAAGAACAGAAAGAAATGGACAAAGAGCTGGAAAGAGCCGGGGATAAAACAGAGTTCTTTAATCAGTTGATTGCGCCGGATGCACTGGAAGTTCCCGACTTTCAGCTGATAGTGACAAGGGATTATATTGTGCAGTGCACAAGAGAGAAGCTTTATATCCGGCCGCGAAGTGAGATCAGGAGCAAGGATATTGCCACAGAGAAAGGGACGAAGGTTCTGATTCTTACAGATCAGAATGGGATCAGACACGAAGCGGCCAGAGCGAAGAAAAAAGATGCAGCAGCATTTGACAAAATCTGTCGGGTGCTGCAAGCAGAAGAATAAAAAATCAAGCCCATTTCCAAGGGGCTTGATTTTTTGTCATTAATTTAGGAAAATTTAATCCTCATCGTCGCTTTGCACCGTATAAGTCTGGCGTTTTCTTGCCATCTCGTCACTTTCCAGATATTCGTCATAAGTGGTGATCTTATCGATCAGTTTTCCGCCCGGCACAATTTCCATGATGCGGTTTGCGGTCGTCTGTACGATCTGATGGTCGCGGGAGGAGAAAAGCAGGACGCCCGGAAATTTCATCATCCCGTTGTTGAGGGCGGTGATGGATTCCATGTCCAGATGGTTGGTAGGCTCATCCAGAATCAGGACGTTTGCTCCGGAGATCATCATCCTGGAAAGCATGCAGCGGACTTTTTCACCTCCGGAAAGAACATTTACCCGTTTTACTCCGTCATCGCCGGAGAAAAGCATACGGCCAAGGAATCCCCGGACATAAGTAACATCCTTTTCTTCCGAATACTGCATCAGCCATTCTACGATGGTGTAATCGTTATCAAACTCAGAACCAAAATCCAGAGGGAAATAAGCCTGTGACGTTGTAACGCCCCACTTGTAAGTACCTTCATCCGGTTCCATCTCCCCGGTCAGTATCTGGAAGAGAGTGGATTTGGCAAGCTCATTTCCGCCTACAAATGCCACTTTGTCTTCTCGGTTCAGCGTGAAGGAAATGTTGTCCAGAATCTTTTCCCCGTCAATGGTTTTGCTAAGGCCCTCTACAGTGAGAACTTCATTTCCGATTTCACGGTTGGGGCGAAAATCGATATAAGGGTAGCGGCGGCTGGAAGGCTGAATGTCATCCAGCTGGATTTTCTCCAGGGCCCGTTTTCTGGAAGTAGCCTGCTTGGATTTGGAAGCATTGGCGCTGAAACGGGAAATAAATTCCTGCAGTTCCTTGATCTTTTCTTCTTTTTTCTTATTGGCTTCTTTCATCTGGCGGATCAGAAGCTGGCTGGATTCATACCAGAAATCATAGTTTCCGGCGTAAAGTTTAATTTTGCCGTAGTCAATATCGGCAATCTGTGTACAGACCTTGTTCAGGAAATAACGGTCGTGGGAGACAACAATCACTGTATTGTCGAAATTAATCAGAAATTCCTCCAGCCACGCGATAGCATCCAGATCCAGATGGTTGGTAGGCTCGTCCAGAAGGAGGATATCCGGGTTGCCGAAAAGAGCCTGGGCAAGGAGAACCTTTACCTTTTCCGGTCCGTTTAAGTCCTTCATAAGTTTGTAATGCATTTCTGTGTCAATGCCAAGTCCGTTCAGCAAAGAAGCGGCGTCAGATTCTGCCTCCCAGCCGTTCATTGTGGCAAATTCCGCTTCCAGCTCACTGGCACGGATGCCGTCTTCGTCAGTGAAGTCCTCTTTGGCATAAATGACTTCTTTTTCTTTCATGATTTCGTATAGCCGGGCATTTCCCATAATGACTGTATCCAGAACGGGAAATTCATCATATTTAAAATGATCCTGCTGAAGAAAGGAAAGCCGCTCTCCCGGAGTGATGATCACCTCACCTTTGGTAGGCTCCAGCTGCCCGGAAAGGATCTTCAGGAAAGTAGATTTTCCGGCTCCGTTGGCGCCGATCAGACCGTAGCAGTTTCCTTCGGTAAATTTAATGTTTACATCTTCAAACAATGCTTTTTTGCCGACACGCAGCGTTACATTACTTGTACTGATCATAAATATCCGTCTCCTTAATATTATCCTTAATAATTAGGTTTCAATCCCATGAATGGGGATGTGCGCATATCTCGATGCGATACAAAGCATATCTTAGCAAAAAATACCGGAAATAGCAAGAAAATAAGGTTCCCATTCAGGAGAAATCCGTTTATAATGAGAAAGGAAAGTGAGGAGATGAATATGGAAAAGGCAACAATGGTGCTGGAGGGCGGAGCCACCAGAGGCGTATTTACATCTGGAGCTTTGGACTACCTGATGGAGAAGGATTTTTATACCTCCCATGTGATAGGGGTATCCGCCGGAAGCTGCAATGGCGTGGACTATGTTTCCAGACAACCGGGACGTACAAAAGACTGTATGATACATAAGGAAAAAGAATATAGCTACTATTATGGATTTGCAAAATTTATAAAAGAAAAAAGCCTTCTTGATATGGATATGGTATTTGAACGTTATCCAAAAGAAATCTTCCCCTTTGACTTTGATACTTATTTTGCATCGGAGATGGAGTGTGAGATCGTAACGACCAATTGTATTACAGGAGAGGCAGAATATATGACTGAAAGAAAAGATGAGGACAGGCTGATGAAGCTTTGCAGAGCGTCCAGCAGTATGCCGCTGATCAGTCCTATTGTCAATATTGACGGCGTTCCTTATCTGGACGGCGGTCTTGCCGATTCTATTCCGATCCGCCGGGCAATGGAGATCGGAAATGAGAAGATCATAGTGATCCTTACGAGGAATCCGGGATACCGCAAGAAAATGCCTTCAAAAGCGGCAGTAAAAGTATACCGCCGGGCATACCGGAACTACCCGAAGCTGGTAAAGAGCATCGTCCGGCGCAATGTTGTCTACAACAGGACAATGGAGATGTTGGAACGCCTGGAGGAGGAAGGAAAGATCTTTGTCCTTCGTCCGCTGATCCCTACCGTATCACGGCTGGAGAAGGACTATGATGTACTGATGCATTTTTATGAACATGGATACCGTCTGATGAAGAGAGAATATGACGCACTTCAGAAATATATGGAACAATAAATATGGGAGGAAAGAACATGTATTTATATAAACATCATATTGCCACAAGAGGCGCGCAGCAGATGTCAAAAGTAACGGATATGGTGCGGGAAGATATTGAAAAGAGCGGAGTGAAGGATGGTATTGTAGTGGTATTTTCTCCCCATACGACGGCAGGCTTTACGATCAATGAAAACGCAGATCCGGATGTAGTCCATGATATGCTTAAGGGATTTGAAAAGGTATTTCCCACCAATGCAGATTATTACCGGCATATAGAAGGAAATTCCCATGCCCATATGAAAACTACAGTGGTAGGGCCTTCACAGACTTTGATTTTAAACGAAGGGGACCTGCTTCTTGGTATTTGGCAGGATTTGTATTTCTGTGATTTTGATGGCCCAAGAAACCGCACATTTTATGTAAAAATTATGGAAGGTTAGGAAGGAAAGAAAGACAGGATGGATGAAGAAAAAGTGCTTCAGTTTTTATCTCTGGCTGAAAAATTAAAATGCCAGACCAGACATTCCTGGACAACCAACGGAAGGCAGGAAAGCGTGGCAGAACATGTGTATCGCCTTATGGTCTTTGTCTGGCTATTAAAAGACGAATTTCCAGACTGTGATATGAATCGGGTGATGGAACTTGCTTTATTTCATGATATGGGAGAGGCGCTGACAGGAGATATCCCGGCCTTTGAAAAGGGCAGAGAGGATGAAAAGATAGAAGAAGAGGCACAGCAGAGGATTGCCGATATGCTCCCGGAACCATACAGGGCAAGACTTTCCTCCATTTTTAAAGAAGTAGAAGAGAAGGAAACAAAAGAATCCAGACTTCTTCAGGCAATGGACAAGCTGGAAGCCCTGATTCAGCATAATGAAGCAGATCTATCTACCTGGTTGCCGCTGGAATATGAACTTCAGCTTACTTATGGGCAGGAGCAGACAAAGGATATTCCCTATATGAAGAAACTTCGCCAAAGAGTCTATGAGGATTCAGTGGAAAAGATGAAGGCAGCGGGGAATGATAAAGGAATATAAACGCATATTTCTATATTATAATAGTCGCAAAGATATCCTGGTCAGAAACTGGGATTCTTCCACAGCCATTTCATCCAGTACGGCTTCTTTATAGAAGAAGCTGCCGGGATTTTTAGCAGCAGCTTCCTGGAAGGCAAGAAGTTTTGCAAGAGCCTGGTCGGCATGATAATAGTTGCCACGCAGATAAATGGCAGCATACGTGCCGGCCTTTTTTAAATGAGTAGTAAGGAAGGGCGGGACATCCTCCGGTTTCAGGGAAGTTTTTGTGAAAAAAAAGGCATAGGTATCGTACTGTTTTTGAACGACGGACTCCCAGGGAAGCATGGCGCCATATGGATGGCCGGAATTCAGGTCATACTTGCTGCAGGTACCGATATGGCTGCAAAGGGCTGAAAAAACCGGTTCATGCTCTGAGGAAAAGACAGGGCTGCTTAAAATAAGAAGCTCATCTTCCTCTTGCTTTTCCAGGTGTACCTCGGAGAAGCGGGTGACATCTTTCAGATGCCTTCCCTGGCGGACAAGATCTAATTTTGTATTTATGACGGTCTGGATACGGCTAAGATGCCGAAGCTGTGCGGCAACTTTTTTTTGCTGTTCACGAAGCAGTTCTTCAAAGTATTCTGGATTTTTATGATCAATATATTCTTTAATTTCTTTTAAAGGCATCCCTAATTCTTTTAAACAGGTGATGGTAAAAAATACATCACACTGTTTCTCGCTGTAATAACGATATCCTTTTTCATCTGTATATGCAGGAGAAAAGAGCCCGATTTCATCATAGTGAAAAAGGGTTCTTTTATTTGTGCCGCAAAGGGCGGCAAATTCCCCTGTTTTTATGCATGGAATATCAAATTTTTGCATAATTATTCACCAACTCTCTTGACTATAACGTAACGGTATACTTTATTATAAATAAGTCATACAGGGGAGTCAACGATCCCTGTATATATTTTGTATTTAAGGAGAATGAACAGCATGCCAAAATTAAGCGAACGTGTCGGAACTTTTACGGATTCTGTTATCCGGCGGATGACTAGAATCAGCGATGAATATAATGCAATCAATCTGTCTCAGGGATTTCCGGATTTTGATCCGCCTAAGGCAATTATGGACGCCCTTGCGAAAGCTGCATACGAGGGTCCCCACCAGTATTCTGTTACATTTGGAGCAGAGAATTTCAGAGAGGCGCTTGCAAGAAAGCAGGGAAAAGCAATTGGACGAAAGATTGATCCGGAGAAAGAAATTGTCGTAACTTGCGGGGGCACAGAAGCTATGATGTGCGCGATGATGACAATCTGTAATCCTGGGGATAAGGTGATGGTCTTTTCTCCATTTTATGAAAATTATGGAGCGGATGCGATCTTATCCGGAGCAGAGCCTATTTATATTCCTCTTGTACCGCCGGAATATGCATTTGATATTTCTTTGGTAGAACAAGGATTTAAAGAAGGGGCAAAGGCGATCATTGTCTGTAATCCATCCAATCCATGCGGGAAAGTATTTTCCAGAGAAGAACTGATGCAGATTGGGAATCTGGCAGTGAAGTATGATGCCTTTGTTGTGACAGATGAGGTATATGAACATATGGTATATGCGCCTTACCATCATACTTGTATGGCTTCTCTTCCTGGAATGTATGAGCATACAATTACCTGTAATTCTCTTTCTAAGACGTATTCCATTACCGGATGGAGGCTGGGATATCTGATCGGGCCCGAAGAAGTAGTAGAGGCCGCTAAAAAGGTACATGACTTTCTGACAGTGGGGGCGGCAGCACCGCTTCAGGAGGCAGCAGTCGTAGGGCTTACATTTCCGGAGTCCTATTATGAGGAGCTGCTTAGAGTATATACAGAAAAAAGAGAGTATTTTCTGGCAGGACTGGATCGGATCGGTCTTAAGCATAATGTGCCCCAGGGAACTTACTTTGTATTGGTAGACATTCAAGAGTTTTTGGATCTTCCACAGTTTCAGGGATATACGGATCTTGAATTCTGTGAATGGATGATTCGAAATATTAAAGTGGCGGCAGTGCCGGGATCCAGCTTCTTTAAAGAGGAAGTCAATCATCTGATCCGGCTGCATTTCGCAAGGGAAAAGGAAACCATTGATGAAGCAATCAGCCGTCTGGCAAAATTACAGGAGTTATTATCATGAAATCATATTCAGTATTTTTTGCAAACTATACAATTGGAGAGGATGCATATGAACAAGTTGTTCCTGTTTGCGCACCTCATGGCAGCAGAATCCTTCTGATTGGAGGAGAAAAAGCGATGGCGGCAGCAGGGGGGCTGTTGAAAGATGCCATAAAAGGAAGCAGCCTTGAAATTGTAGATGAGGTCGTATTTGGCAAAGACTGTACATATGGAGCCATCGACCATTGGGCTGTGTATGCAAGAGAACAAAAAGCAGATATGATATTTGGACTGGGAGGTGGAAAAGCCCTTGATACAGCAAAGGGGGCAGCAGCAAGAGCAGGTCTCCCTGTTTTCACATTTCCCACAATTGCGGCTACTTGTGCAGCCACAACAGCACTGTCTGTTGTTTATAAAGAGGATGGTAACTTTGACAGTTTTTATTTCTTTGACAGACCGGCAAGACACTGTTTTATCCATACATCTGTGATTGCCAAAGCCCCATTTATTTATCTTAGAGCAGGGATGGGAGATACCATCGGAAAATTTTTTGAATGCCACTTTTCGGCACGGGGTGACCAGCTGGAACACAGCTCTTTTATGGGCAGAGAGATCAGCAATCTTTGCTATGGTCCCCTTTTAGAGCATGGCGTCCAGGCTCTAAACGACTGCAGGGAACATAAAGTATCTTTTGCGCTTGAGCAGGCAGTGCTTGCCAATATTGTAAGCACAGGCATGGTGTCTTTGATGGTTGTAGACGATTACAACTGCGCCATTGCCCATTCAGTTTACTATGGATTGGTTCTGATTCCGGGATTTGAAGAAAAATATCTTCATGGCGATGTGGTCGCATATGGGGTTTTGGTGCAGCTTGCGGTAGATCAGGATATGGAAAGGCTGAAGGAAGTAAAAAGATTTATGCAGCAATTAGGCATTTTGTCTACTTTGAAGGAAATGGGAGTTCCTCTTGACCGGGAGTATTTAAAAGAGGTATTGAAAGAAACAGTAACAGGTCCTGATATGGAGCATATCCCATATGCTGTGACAGAGGATATGATTTTTGAAGGTATGAAAGTCGTAGAGGAGTTGGGATAAGA
Organism: Claveliimonas sp.; assembly: GCF_037273965.1. Lineage (NCBI taxonomy): Bacteria > Bacillati > Bacillota > Clostridia > Lachnospirales > Lachnospiraceae > Claveliimonas > Claveliimonas sp. The sequence continues at coordinate 8,359 of NZ_JAYAZJ010000021.1, forward strand.
AATGGAAAACACATATATAAACAGAAAAAATATTTTAAAATTCATATTAGGATCTGCTTTCGGTGTACTGATGTTTCTAGTACCAATCCCTTATGAAGAATCTTTTACTACGCTTCTTGATTTTGTAAAAGTATGGTTGCAGACTCTTTTTGGAAGTGCACTTCCCTATATGATTATGGCGCTCCTTGTTGTATCGGCAGCTTTCAGCCTTTTTGATTATGCATTCAAACCAGAGTTTATCAGGAAGAACCGGTATTTGAGCAAGGCATTCTGCACCACGCCCTTATATCTGATTTCCAAAATTATCGGGGCTTGTGTAGGAGTTATGGTTGTGATGGGAGTAGGGCCGGAAGTTGTCACTTCAGCAGATACAGGTGGAACGATCATTGACCTTTGCGGTACATTGTTCTGCATTTTGATCGCCTTCAGCTTTGTCCTTCCATTTCTGACCGACTGTGGAATTATGGAATTCTTAGGGGTAATTGCACGCCCCATTGTCCGGCCACTATTTCATGTGCCGGGAAGGGCATCGGTGGATCTGATTGCCTCCTGGTTCGGGGCGGCTAATGCAGCAGTTATTTTAACAAGAGAGCAGTATATGAAGGGATTTTATACCAAAAGAGAAGCGGGCTATATTATGACTAATTTTTCATTGGTATCCGTTCCTTTCTGTCTGATGGTAGCAAATACGATTGGACTGGATTCTAATTTTCCTGTTTTTTATCTTTGCATCTGTCTGGTAGGAATGACCCTGGCAGTCATTATAGCCAGGATACCGCCTATACGTACCATACCTGACACCTACCGGGAGGCGACGGGAAAGAAAGTGGCAGAAGATCGGGACGAAAGTAAAGGGATTCTGGCCTACGCTTTGGAATCCAGCTGTAAAAGAGCCTCTGAATTTCATGGGAAAACAGTAGCATCCAGTGGGCTGGAAGTTATGATGGGAACCTTGTTTGATCTCATTCCCATAGTAGCTTCCTGGGGAGTGATTGCCCTGATGATTGCTACTTATACGCCGTTTTTTGACTGGATATCCTATCCTATGGGACTGTATCTGCAGCTGTTTGGCGTACAGGATGCATTTACAGTGGCTCCTGCAACGCTTGTGGGATTTACGGATATGTTTATTCCTGCTCTTCTAATTGCGGGTACAGAGGTTGCAGTAAAAACAAAGTTTATTATAGGAGTACTTTCCCTTGTGCAGATTATTTATCTGACAGAAGTGGGAACAGTTGTGATCAAAAGCGAAGTTCCGCTAAACTTCTGGAAGCTTTTTGTAATTTTCCTGGAAAGGACACTCATTGCCATTCCTTTGATTGTACTTTTTGCAAATTTAATTTATTAGAAAAAAGGACCATGCAGTTTATGCATGGTTCTTCTTATAAAATGCTAAATAAAGTCGTTTGTTATGAAATTAATAACGGATTTCCTGAAGATAAAGTCCTTTTGGATCACAGGGAAGGCTTGCGGACTGCCGTCCGGCAAAAATTTCTTCGATATCTTCCTTTTTTCGCGTGCCGAGACCGATTTCAAGAAGTGTGCCAATGATCATTCTTGCCATGTTGTGAAGGAAGTCGTCAGCGTGAATGGTGATCTGCATTTCTTCCCCATCATCATAGACTTCAATTTTATAGATTTCCCGTTCTGTAGACTTAGTCTGTTTTACGGTAGAAAAGCTCTTAAAGTCATGACGGCCGGTCAAAAGAAGAGCAGCCTGCTGCATGGCTTTTTTGTCCGGCATACGGAAACAGTGAAATGTATATTTTCGGTCAAAAACACTTGGCACATCGTTGATGGTCATACGGTATACATAAATTTTTGATCTGGCGTTGAGCTGTGAATGAAAGCGCTCGGGAACATCTTCCACCTGGATAACCGCAATATCCATAGGAAGATAGCGGTTCAGATAATGCTGGATTTCGTAATCCTTCATTTCGGTATTTGTTTTGAAATTGGCAATCTGCGCGTAAGCGTGGACGCCTGTCTCCGTTCTGCAGCCGCAGAAAAGTTCCACCGTTTCGCCTGTCATTTTCTGTATTACTTCAATGATCTTATTAGAGATCGTATTTGTAGATTCATTTTTGCCAAGGCGTGTCCAACCCTGATATCTGCTTCCGTCATATTCGATTGTAAGTTTTATATTACGCATAACGTCACCCTCCGGATTCCGGTAATTATTTTGAAAAATCAGTTTTAGTATAGCAGATTTTCTGGTATACTGTCCAGTGACTGGAAAGTATAAAAATCAGAATGGAGAATAGAAACTATGGCAGAAAGCAGAAAGGTATCAGAATCATTGACGGAGACTGTGCACATGGTAAGGCCCAATCATTTAAATGCAGCAGGGCGTCTCTTCGGAGGCATTCTGATGCAGTGGATGGACGAAATTGCGGGACTTGTGGCAAAGCGTCATACAAGAAAAAATGTAATCACTGCATCTGTGGATAATCTGCGGTTCTTAAGGGGTGCTTACCAAAGAGATGTAGTTGTGATCACAGGAAAGGTTACTTATGTGGGAAATACATCCATGGAGGTGAAAGTGGATTCCTGTGTGGAACATTTAAATGGGGAAAGGACACTGATCAACCGTGCCTATTTTACCATGGTGGCGCTGGATGAGAACGATCACCCCACACCTGTCCCGAAACTGATCCTCGAGACAGAGGAAGAAGAACAGGAATGGGAAAGCGGAGCCAAAAGAAGGGTGATGCGCAAAATGAGAAAAGAAGAGGGATTTTAAAATAGGGTCTTTAAAGGCCCTATTTTTTTCTCCGCATCTGTGTCATAACAAGATTTACCATAGTGTCAATCTGATTCTTTTCTTCATCCGAACGTCCCTCTTTCAGAATTTCCAGAATCAGTGATGTTTCTTCCGGGGTAAACTGGATGCCTCGTTTCCCGGCGGAAGTGATCAAAGCCATCATAACTGCCGCAAGAGAATTTCCGGATTTCCCTGCGGTCTGCTGTGCAGCGGTTTTGATGAGTTCCAGTTTGACGGGATCAATATCTTTCATCGCCGGGTGGTTCAGCCATTCCTGGGTCATTTTCATCATCTCCTTCCTGATCTTCGTTCGAGTGATCTTCACTTTCCGATGTATTCTGGAATGCATTCATCATCTGCATGACGCCGGAAAGGTCGCCCATATCTGCACCGGAAAAATCAGGCATATCCATATCTTTCATCATATCCATCATACTCATGGCAGACAGCAGCATATCGATAGTTTCGGCGTCCTTTCCAAGATAAGGTCTTACATCTTCCAGAATTTCCGTGACAGAAGCAGAAGATTTAGAGAAAGTATCCCTCTGGGAAACAGAGCCGAAGAGGCCGAAATACTCTGCAGTTTTTTTAAGCTCCAGAAATTTAATATAGAAGGCCAGCATCCGCTGGATGCCAGGCGGGGTATACGGAAGCATCAGCTTCATTATCTGCAGCTGAGTAGAACTGGTAAGTATGTCAAAAGGAGTCATGGGTAGAGGAGGATGTTTTTCCATATGACCCACCTTTGCGTGGCGTTGTAACTATGTATATGAAGAAAGAAAAACGGATATGCAGCAAGAAAGCGCGTCATTTACTAAATGCAGGAGGGAACAGCCGCAGCTGTCCCCTCTCTGACAGATTAGCAGCATCCGTTTCCGCCAAAGCCGCCGCAGCAGCACAGGAGAAGGATGATCCACAGGCAGCTGTCGTTTCCGCATCCGCAGCCAAAGTCACCGCTTCTTCCAAAACCATTGCCGCCGCAGCAGCACAGAAGAAGAATGATCCAGATACAGCTGTTTCCTCCAAATGTATTTCCACATCCGCAGCCTCCGCCGGAACGTACTCCTGAATCGCATCCGCATGATAAATCGCTCATAAGATAGCCTCCAACATATTTTGTTTACAGTACATCATATGCCCGGGAGAAAAAAGTGTGAAAGAGAAAATAAAAAAACTGATCTGATTCAGCTTCTAATATTCATTGTTGCGCTTGTTGGTCTTATTTATGAGATCTCCAAGGGAAAGAAATAGCCGCCACTACTGCGAATAGTGACGGCTGTTGAATATAACAGTTAGTTCATTGTCAAGGGTAGCCGTTTCTATGGCTTTCCCTTTTTCTATATTTAATATAACATATCAGACAATATGAAGCAAGGACTATATATTTTTTCTGCCGGATTCAGACTAATATTAATCTGTCAAGAAAAAATGCTTGACACCACAAGAGAATTATTATATGATGACACAGGTGATAAAAAATGAATGAAATACTAGAACAGGCGCTGCTGTATGATTTTTACGGTGAGCTGCTAACCAGTCACCAAAAAGAGATATATGAACAGTTTATTCTTGAGGATCTGTCCCTGGGTGAGATTGCTTCCGATGCAGGGATCAGCCGTCAGGGAGTTCATGACCTGGTTAAGCGGTGCAGCAAGACACTGCAGGGGTATGAAGAAAAGCTGCATCTGGTAGAAAAGTTTCTTTCTATAAAAGAAAAGATAGAGAGAATGGATCATATTCTGGAGCAGCATACAGAGAAAGAAAATCAGGAACTGGTATCCAGTATCCGGACGATCGCAAGAGAGATCATAGAGGAATTGTAGTATTAATATAGAGGAGTTAAAGAATGGCTTTTGACAGTTTGACAGAAAAACTTCAGAACGTATTCCGCAATTTGCGGAGCAAAGGCCGGCTGACAGAGGATGATGTCAAGGAGGCAATGAAGGAGATCAAAAGAGCTCTTCTTGCCGCTGACGTAAACTTTAAAGTCGTAAAGAATTTTATAAAAAATGTCCAGGAGCGAGCCATCGGACAGGATGTGATGAACGGTCTGAATCCCGGCCAGATGGTGATAAAGATTGTAAATGAGGAACTGATTTCTCTGATGGGTTCCGAAACAACTGAGATCAAGCTCCAGCCCGGAAGCGCCATTACTGTTATTATGATGGCTGGTCTCCAGGGGGCAGGTAAGACAACAACTACCGCAAAACTGGCGGGAAAATATAAATTAAAAGGGAAGAAACCTCTTCTTGTAGCATGTGACGTGTACAGACCGGCTGCTATCAAACAGCTGCAGGTCAATGGAGAAAAGCAGGGCGTGGAAGTTTTTTCTATGGGAGAAAATCACAAGCCTTCCAATATCGCCAAAGCAGCTCTGGAGCATGCGCAGAAAAACGGCAATAACCTGGTGATCCTTGATACGGCAGGACGGCTTCATATTGATGAGGACATGATGGCGGAGCTTCAGGAAATCAAGGAAGCGGTAGAAGTACATCAGACGATTCTTGTCATTGATGCCATGACCGGACAGGATGCGGTTAATGTAGCAGAAGAATTTAATCAGAAAATTGGAATAGATGGTGTGATCGTTACAAAACTGGACGGTGACACAAGAGGCGGTGCGGCGCTGTCTGTTAAGGCGGTGACCGGGAAACCGATTCTCTATGTAGGTATGGGAGAAAAGCT
>NZ_JAYAZJ010000022.1:0-6709 GCF_037273965.1 Claveliimonas sp.
GTTTTCTTTAACGATTACATTTGACATAGTCTCACACCTAACCTCCCCTCCAGCCCTATATTGTGCATCATACGACTGTTCGGGTATATTTATTGCACTACATAAGATTATAGCACATTTTTCCTGTACGTCAATGGTTTTTATCGCTTTTTTTCCTGCAGCACCGCTCTTTTCCTGACATTCCTGTACACCGGAATACCAATAAGCGTCACAAGTATGCTTCCGGCAGACAGTAGTGTAGACTGTATTCCTGCAAGGAAAATCTGATTTATGATCACATAAATGCCGCTTACGATCGCAATAATAGGAACCACCGGATAAAGAGGAACTTTATATGTACGGACAGCGTCCGGCCAGTCCCGGCGAAGTTTCATCACGCCAATAAATGTCAAAGTATAGAACATCCAGCTTGATATGACCGCCAAGTCTGTCAGGAGATTAAATCTTCCGCTGACTGCATATATGCAGCCGATTCCTCCTACAAGGATAATGGAGTTGACCGGTACCTGCGCTTTATTAAGAACAGCCAGTGTGTCTGAAAACGGAAGGCTCTTTGTTGTTGCCAAGGAATATGCCACTCTGGATCCGGAAAGTACAAATCCGTTGCAGGCTCCAAATACAGAAATCATAATTCCTACTGCCACCAGCTTTCCGCCCATCTCTCCAAACAATTCAAGCGCCACCGCCGAAGCCGGAGCTGAAAGAGACGCCAGCTGATCTGCCGGAAGTACCCAGAGATAAGCGATATTGATTACAAAATAAACTGCCATGATCACAGATACGCCACCTACAATTGCAATAGGAAGATCTCTTCCCGGCTTTTTCATTTCTCCTGCAATAGCCCCTACATTTGTCCATCCTTCAAATGCAAAAAGAATTGCAACCATCAGCTGCCCCAGCACAACTGCCGGATTCAGTCCCTCTCCCACCATTGGAGTAAAGATTGCATTTCCGCCGCCGCCTTTCAGGAAACCAAATACCATAAGAAGAAACAGAGGAATTAATTTACATACAGTAAAAATAACCTGCACGCCGCCACCCACGCTGGAACCGAGGCTGTTAAGAAAAATAATAAGAATGATCACACCCACAGCAATGGGGATCATAAAGCTCTCACCCACAAACAAAGCCGCCTGCTGGGCAAAAGCCACTGCCAGCGCGGAAATCATAGCCGGATAAAACACCAGTGTCTGTATCCATCCTGCAAGAAAGCCAACAATCGGACTATAAATCTCTTCCAGATAGGCCACCATCCCTCCGGTCTTTGGTATCATGATCGCAACTTCTGCAAAGGTAAGAGCCGCTGCAATACTGGCAAGTCCTGTGATCACCCATGCCAGTATTCCCAGCCCCGGTGCACCTCCAGTCACCGTATAGATTGCCTGTGGCTTAAAAAACACGCCGGAGCCGATCACACAACCTACTACTGTGGCCATCGCGGTAGCCACTCCAAGATTTTTTTTCAATCCTTTGTTCTCATTCATTTTTCTCATCTCCTTTTCTTTTGAAATCACCAATTCTTCTTCCGGCGTGCTCCGCGCCGAAATGAACCTTAAAAATGCACACAAAAAATACAGGGCATCAAAAAGGAACACCCTGTATCTCTGTTTCTTTTACCTGAAAGCATTACCCCGTCGGTGCCTGCACCTGACAACTGCAAGGAATCGGCGCTGGTCTTTCCAGAGTTCCATCAGCAGCAGGTACAGTACCTGAAAGTTTCTCTCAAGCCCCGGGCAGAGCTTCGAAATTGCTTCGTCGGTTTTCCGCCTGCACAGCGGAAATCTCCCTTACTGCTTCATCTGGTCTGATCTCTTTTGTGTGTCCAGTATAAAGGATGAAACTCTATTCGTCAACCATTGTTATTTTCTTACCACTTATTGATGCTTTTATCGATTTAAGAAATCTGCTCTGCCAGCACTTCCTCTGCCTTTTCCAGCGCTTCTGCAATACCGTCCGGATTTTTCCCTCCGGCCTGAGCCATATTCGGACGTCCGCCTCCGCCTCCGCCTACAAAGGAAGCGATGGCCTTAATAAGATTTCCTGCATGGGCACCTGCTTTTACAGCGCCTTCTGTGGCAGTAGCCATAAGATTAACTTTGCCGTCAATCTGAGAAGCGATCACCACAACTCCCTCTCCCAGCTTTTCTTTCATCTGATCCCCAAGATCACGAAGTCCGTTCATATCCACTCCGTCTGTACGCACAGCCAGAAGTTTCATGCCTGCCACTTCCTTCACCTGATCTGTCACATCTCCCATGGACTCTTGAGCCAGCTTGCTCTTCAGACTTTCTACTTCGCTGTGAAGTTCCTTGTTTTCTGCAAGAAGATGGGAAATCTTTTCTGCAAGATGATCCGGAGACGCCTTTACAAGTTTGGCAGCCTGCTCCAGTTTTTCTTCCATTTCATCGTAATATTTCAGCAATCCCTTTGAGGTCAGTGCTTCTATCCTCCGTACTCCGGCAGAAACTCCGGTCTCGGAAATGATCTTAAATGCTGTGATCACTCCAGTATTGTCCACATGTGTTCCGCCGCAGAACTCTTTGGAAAATTCTCCCATGCTGACAACCCGGACAATATCACCGTACTTCTCTCCAAAAAGAGCAGCAGCACCTGTCTTTTTTGCTTCTTCGATAGGCATATTTTCTGCTTTTACCGGCAGAGCGTTCATGATCTGCTCGTTAACAATCCGCTCTACTTCTTTGATCTCTTCTTTTGTAAGGGCGGAAAAATGCGTAAAGTCAAAGCGCAGTCTGTTCTCATTGACAGAAGATCCCGCCTGCTCCACATGGGTGCCAAGTACCGTCCGCAGTGCCTGCTGCAATAAATGTGTAGCACTGTGATTCCGTGCGGAAAGCGCTCTTTTCTCCTGATCGATTTCCAAAGAAACATGGTCGCCTACCTTCAGCATGCCGCTTACAACATGTCCTACATGACCGATCTTACCGCCCAGAAGCTTAATTGTATCTTCCACCTCAAACACGCCGTCCTTGGTATGGATAAATCCTCTGTCCGCTTCCTGTCCGCCGCTTGTGGCATAGAATGGTGTCTCTTTCACGAAAACAGTTCCCTTCTCCCCATCGGAAAGGGCATCCACAATCGCATCATCTGTTGTCAGAACAATAATATCAGATTCCCAGGAAAGGTGCTCATAGCCGACAAAGGTTGATGTGACAGACGGATCAATAGACTCATAGATTGTCACATCAGCTCCCATGTAGTTTGTCTCTCCGAAGGTTCCCTTAGCAGTCTCTCTTTGCTCTTCCATCGCTTTTTCAAAGCCTTCCTCGTCGATCTTCATTCCCTTTTCTTCCAGGATTTCTCTTGTCAGATCAACCGGGAAGCCGTAAGTGTCATACAGCCGGAAAGCCTCTGTACCGGAAAGTACCTTTGTATGCTCCTTCTCCATCTTTTCTTCCAGTCCTTCCAAAATGGAAAGTCCCTGATCAATAGTCCTGTTAAACTGTTCTTCTTCTTTTGTAATAACCTTAAAGATAAAATCCTTTTTCTCTTCCAGTTCCGGATATCCGTCCTTGGATCCATCGATCACTGTCTGCGCAAGCTGAACCAGAAATTCTCCCTCTATGCCAAGAAGGCGTCCATGGCGGCAGGCACGACGCAGCAGACGGCGAAGAACATAGCCTCTTCCACTGTTGGAAGGAAGGATCCCATCGGAAATCATAAATGTGACAGAACGGATATGATCTGTGATCACACGTACTGATACATCGGTTTTATATTCCTTCCCGTATTCCTTTCCTGCAATCCTGCAGACATGCTCCCGAAGGTCACGGATCGTATCCACATCAAACATGGAATCCACATCCTGTACCACACACGCCAGACGTTCCAGTCCCATTCCCGTATCAATATTTTTCTGTTCCAATTCTGTATAATGATTATGTCCGTCATTATCAAACTGGGTAAACACATTATTCCAAATTTCCATATAACGGTCACAGTCGCAGCCTACTGTACAGTCAGGCTTTCCGCATCCATATTCCTCTCCGCGGTCATAGTAAACTTCCGAGCAGGGACCGCAGGGACCAGACCCATGTTCCCAGAAGTTATCTTCTTTCCCGAAACGGAAAATCCGATCTGCCGGAATACCAATCTGCTTATTCCAGATCTCCCATGCTTCGTCGTCTTCCAGATAAACAGACGGATAAAGCCGATCCGGATCAAGTCCTACAACCTCTGTTAAAAATTCCCATGTCCAGGCAATGGATTCTTTTTTAAAATAATCGCCAAAAGAAAAATTCCCAAGCATCTCAAAAAATGTACCGTGGCGTGCTGTTTTTCCCACATTTTCAATATCTCCTGTCCGGATGCATTTCTGACAGGTTGTCACGCGTTTTCTCGGCGGGATTTCCTGACCTGTAAAATATGGTTTTAATGGCGCCATTCCCGAATTAATAAGTAAAAGACTTTTATCGTTGTGAGGCACCAGTGAAAAACTTTTCATGGCAAGATGATCCTTACTCTCAAAAAACTCAAGGAACATTCTTCTTAGTTCATTTACACCGTATTTCTGCATAATTTCCTCCTAAATTTTTCAACTATTTCCTAATTATAAAGAGAACCCTGACGTTTGTCAACGTCAGGGTTTCATTCCTTTGGCATTCCTTTTGCCGTTTTACTCTACTTCAGTTCAATTTCTTCCAGTTCTTTTGGCGGAATCTGCCTGGAGGAAGCTTTTACAAAATCTTTAATCTTTTTCTGTGCTTTTGCCACCGGAATATTAGTTCCTGCTCCTGCTACACATCCTCCCGGACAGCCCATTCCTTCGATAAGGCATCCGTTCATCTTGCCTGCCTTTGCCAGAGCCAGTACCTTTTTACATTCCGCAAGTCCTTCCGCATGTTCAATCTTGACCTCCACATCCGGATAATAGGCGTTGATGCATTTTTCAATCGCTTCCGCAACGCCTCCCGCTACGGCATAGCCACGGCCTGCACCTGTTGCATTGTGGAACGAGGACTCTGCCTCATATTTCTCCAGGTCGATTCCCTTGGCGTCAAACATGGCCTGCAGTTCTTCAAAGGTAATGACAAAATCCACGTCACTTCGCACAGTACGCCGCATTGCCTCCAGTTTCTTGGCCGCACAGGGACCTATAAATACAACTTTGGAATCCGGGTGCTGCTGTTTGATGGTACGCGCCGTTGCCACCATAGGCGTCAGCTCCTGTGACACCTCTTCAATCAGATCCGGGAAATATTTCTTCGCCAGCATCGCCCAGGAAGGACAGCAGGATGTCAAAAGGAAAGGCAACTCTCCTGTCGTCACCTTGTTCACATAGTGGTGGGCTTCCGCTACAGCTCCAATATCCGCTCCCAGCGCCACTTCATAAAATCCTTCAAATCCCAGCTCCTGAAGCGCTGCTTTTAAATTCCTTGGAGTGATGTTGTCTCCAAACTGCCCTGCATATGCCGGCGCAATCTCAGCAATCACCTTATCTCCCTTCTTTAACGCATGTGCAAGCTGGAAAATCTGTGACTTATCGGAAATAGCACCAAATGGGCAGTTTACCATACACATACCGCAGGATACGCATTTCTCTGTATTAATATAGGCTCGTCCCATCTTATCTGACTCAATAGCGCCTACTCCGCAGGCTTTCTGACAGGGACGCTCTTTCTTGGAAATCGCATCATAGGGACAGACTGCTTTACACTTGCCGCATTTGATGCATTTCTCCTGGTCAATATAAGATCTGCCTTTCACAAAAGAAATCGCATTTTTCGGACAGACTTCCATACATGGGTGAGCAAGACATCCCTTACACATGTTGCTGACTTCGTACCCTCTCTCCTCGCAGGCCTCGCACGCCGATGGAATTACCTGCATAAGAGGCGGCTCATAATATTTGTCGGAAATATTGCTGGCTTCTACTCCGGCTGTCAAATGTACCGGGCGGTTTTCCGGCCGCAGGGAAAGTCCCATCGCAAGCCGCAGACGCTCACGTACAATCGCACGTGCACGGTACACGCTTTCCCTGTATTTTACTTTTGAATCTTCATTAACAATTGCATACGGAATCGCTTCCATGTCATCGTTGAGTGTTTCGTCATTGGACTGGAATCCAAGACGGGCCACCTCCTCAAATACCTTTCTTCGTATCCGACGGACTGTGGTATTCAGACCTCTCATCATAGAACAGTTTCCTCCTATTCTTCTCTCATCTTTCACTCTCACTATAGACAAACGTTAATTTTCTGTCAATACAACCGCATGTACAAAATTAAAAACATATCATTCTCCGAAAAGTTCCTGTGCGTAATAGACAGACTGCATCGCATCCTTTCCATAGAAATCGGCGCCGATCATATCTGCATATTCCTGGTTAAGGACCGCTCCTCCCACCATAACTTTACAGTCCGGCTTTGCCTTACGAAGCTGCTTTATGGTTTCTTCCATGCTTCCTACCGTTGTTGTCATCAAAGCGCTTAATCCTACAAGGCGTATATTCTGCTCCACTGCTTTTTCCACGATCTCTTCCGGAGGAACGTCCTTTCCCATGTCGATGATATCAAAACCGTAATTTTCCAGAAGTACTTTTACAATATTTTTTCCAATATCATGGATATCGCCTTTTACTGTTGCAAGAATAATCTTGGCCTTCTTCTCTTTTTCTTTTCCCTCTGCAGCCATTTTATCTTTCAGAACTGCAAACGCCTCCTTGGCGGCATCTGCACTCATCAAAAGCTGC
>NZ_JAYAZJ010000023.1:0-13941 GCF_037273965.1 Claveliimonas sp.
GGATATTGTTGATATGTTCTCTTCGGATCAGAATATCCTGAATTATATATTCAATTGACTGTTCTTGCTTACCCATATTAATTTCCCACCTTTCGCAAAAACTTTATACTTTTTTCTGTGTGAAAAGAATACTGCGACGATGTCTTCTTATATATCATTCCTGCCAATAAAGTTTTAAAATCAATAATTTCATTTTCATACTGACGAAATAATAATGCCATATTATCATCCGCAACAGGGCCTATAACAATGTCATATTTGTTGTCCTTATTGCACAAAGTATCTTTCACATTTGTAAATGTACGATTTCTATTATTCATGACAAATTTTGCCCATTCTTCCGTTGTTTCTAACCCAAAATCTTTAACCTTGATACCATCTATTTTCCTGAAATCATCTTGTATTTCAAAAGTACTGACAATCGGAGAGCCGCCATAGATTTTTGACACCCTTACAGCCATTTTTTCTGCCTGTTCTTTTATATCTGTCAAATAGAATCCTCTTCCAAAATCTTTATATGGTCTGCACATTGCCAAATTTATACTATCAATTACAATATTGCTTCCATGGTATAATCTCATAACGCACCTCCGTTTTTCTGGCACAATATTCCCAAATCCTCTATTATTGTTCCAAAATCCAAAGTATGCTCAACTTCATAATTTTCTTTTATAAACGCAATACCTTTGAATTGAAAAAGGTAACGGAATGCTTCTTGTATGCTAAGATTATATTGTTGTGCAAATTCGTTTACACATGCAACAGTAAAACCTATTTTCTTTTTCTTTTCGCTCATCCAAAACCTCCTTTCCTTAGCAAACGATCTTTACATCGTAAGTATCTGCAAACATTTTTATAAATTCATCTGATGCTTTCTTGTTTTCTTCACTTTATCTATTTCCCAATTTATAGAAATGTTTCATTATTTCTTGAAGCTCCTCACTAAAATCACTTAAATCTTCTAATGTAATTGCTCCTTCATTTAATAATGACAACATAATATAGAATTGATTTGAACGACTCATTTCACACTGGACTCCGCAATCCTTCTTATCTTGACGGATTTTCTTTTCCAATGCCCAAAATTTTTCTGAAGCATTCCCTTCTCCGCTCAATAATTTTATATATTCCCTATTCAATTTTTCCATATAAGCTTCTTGCCAATCAGCAATCTTACTTCGAAACAATTTCCAATCCTTTTCAGAAAATCGATTCATCCTTTATTTTTCCTCCACATACATTAAAATCCAGCTTTCCGGAGTTCATCCATCATAGCCGGTCTTCTTTTATAATCCTGTTTCCAGCCTTCCGCGATATCCTGTGCTATCTTTTTACCATTCGGATATCTGGTAATCTTTTTCAGATAAGCCATTAAATATTTATATGACTTCCTATCTGCTGTTCGGGTTGATTCCTTTTTTACATATTGCACATATGTATCTCTCACTTCATCCGGCAAATGCTTTTTCAATACTGTTTCATATTGATCCAATACATAAACTGACTGATTCTTCTGAATTTCCCGGAGAAGTCTTTCAAATAATTCTTCCTCCATCAAAAACTTATATCGTATCCATGAAGAAGTTTTACTTTGTAAAAATCTTTCTCTTTGTTTCTCCCATTCTGTTTCACTATACAGCTTTTTTAATTTCACAATGTACTCCAGATCATGCTGCATACATTCAAACACCTGATATTGAAGTTCTTGTGCGTATTCTTTCTGCATATTTCTTTTTTCGTAAATTTGAATTAATTGCTGACTATATTCTGCTGTCAATCCGGCTTTATCAGCATCCAAAATTTTACTTTCTTTCAATACCGCGATAGCCTCTTCATACTTTCTTTCCGATAAATATTCCCTTATCTCCATTTTTCGAATTTCAGAAAAATTCCTATATTTCTGCCGATACTCTCTTATTTCCTGCTCAGAATAATTCAATTCTTCCATCAAATGTATCCGTGCAGTTATGTTACTGACCATACCGTAATGCGCTGAATACGAATCGCCGCTGTAATTTTCTTTTTGAAACTTAGAGATTTTTTCATCTAACATATGAAGTTTCTTCCGAAGCAGTTCTTCATCATGAAACTCACTCAGTAAAAAATCGCTAACATAATCTTCCAAATAGTCAACGACATAATTTTCCTGATGATGCTGAAACCACTGAAACATAGTTTCTTTTTCTTTATCATCGCATTCTTGCAGTATTGTTTGCCAATATTCGTAACAATTATCCGCTACAAATGATGTGCCTCCGTCTGAATCATCTATATCTCGATTCCCGATCTCATAAAAAACACAATTCACTAGTTCAAATGCTTCCATTCTGCAATTTCTCTCCAGTAGTAGCGGAATATTTTCATCCAGGAGGCTATTCAGCGCATCTGTATAATCTGTCGCACGATAGTAGTCTACAAATCCTCCTCTGTCCGAATAGCGATAGCCGATATCATGCACCTGCTGTTTCAGTCTAATCATATGCTGCGGAGTTATCGGCGCATATTTTGTCATAATCTTGTTATATAGAAAATCATCAGAAAATGCCTGTGAAAATACAATTTCCTGCAATTCATCTATTGGGATTCCGGCAATAATTCCCTTCTGCTGCATATGGACATGTACATGTCATATCATAAACTTGCTCATCACGAATCTCTATCTCTACATCATAATCATCTGTTCCTTCTACTACTGCTTTATATCCTGTCGAAGTCTGTTCCAGAGAAATAACATAACCTTCTTCATAATAATTCAGTCCTCGTGCCAATATCTGTGTACGAAACAAATCTTTCCATAACTTCATTCCCTTTATCCTCCAGTCATTTGGTGCAGACTTCTCCTAACATATCTCTCTGCTTTCTACACTTTATTTTAACTGATTTTCACCTGCAACTCAAGAAAATGGAAAAAAGAAAAAGCCGCATTTCTGCGGTCTTTCTCCTTTTTCCCTTCTTTACCTCAAGCACTATCCAAGCGCCACGTCCAGTATCATCATCAGTACAAATCCGGCTGCAAAGCCGATGGTTCCAATATTGCTGTGTTCTCCCTCATTTGCCTCCGGGATCAGTTCTTCCACCACCACATAGAGCATGGCGCCTGCCGCAAAAGCAAGAAGATAGGGAAGCACCGGAACAAAAAATTTAGACAGCAGTATCGTGATCAGCGCTGCCGCCGGTTCTACCACTCCTGACAGTGTTCCGTAGAGAAACGCTTTGCCTCTGCCAAGGCCGTCCTGGCTTTTCAGCGGCATGGAAATGATCGCCCCTTCCGGGAAATTCTGTATGGCAATTCCAAGAGACAGAGCAAAGGCCCCCATCAGCGTAATCTCAGTATTTTCTGCCAGCATTCCGGCAAAGACAACGCCGACAGCCATCCCTTCCGGGATATTATGAAGGGTCACAGCCATAACAAGCATGGTAGAGCGGCGCCATCCTTTTTTAGGCCCTTCCGGCTCATCGTGATCCATATGCTGATGGGGGACCACTTTATCCAGAAGCAGCAGAAATCCCATCCCGCATATAAATCCCACTGCCGCCGGGAGGAAGGCCAGTTTTCCCATATGTTCTGTCATTTCCATCGCCGGGATCAGAAGGGACCATACCGAAGCCGCTACCATAACGCCGGATGCAAATCCCAGCAGACCTTTCTGCACAAGGGGCCGAATGGTATCCCTCATTAAGAACACACAGGCTGCTCCCAGCGTTGTCCCGGCAAAGGGGATCAGAATCCCAATTACTGTATTGATATCAGGTATTGTATGCAATCTTTTTCCTTCCTTTCCGGTTTAGTTAAAATATACCATTTCATCTTCCGGAGCCTCGGACGCCTCTACAAATTCCGCTTTGATAACAGGCCCCTTCCGGCGGTAAGCTTTCGTATACTCATAACCTACTGTCCCTTTTACCTTCACCCACTGTCCGGGCGAAAGTTTAGGCGCGTAGGCGCTCCTGCAGATATAACCGAGAAAAGTCATGTCGTCTGCGCAGCAGGTCATTGCCATTCGCCCTGCTACAAATTCTTTTGCCCCAAATCCTCTTGGTTTCAGGACTTTCGCCTTATATTCCACGGTTTTATTCAGATAGCGTTCCGGGTGATCCATCATATCCACATACCAGATTCCGTAATCCATATCGTCAATCTGCACGACCGGAGCATCCAGATCATAGGGCATGGAATCCTCAAAGATGTTGTCGATCTCGCCTTCCTCATCTTCAAAAATAATCTGGGCGCTCTGGTTCACTACCTTTACACTTCTCCGATAGGAAGCAAGAGGCATATCTTTTGTGCAGCGGTTAAACATAACCAGCTCTGCATTTCTTACCATATCCATAAAAAGAGGCTTCATATTAGCAATATAAGTACCGAAAGTAGAGGCATCTACCATCGTCAGCTTCTGCACAAGTCCCCATCCCTTAGGAACTTCCAGTGCTTCCATTTTGCTCACCGGATACATACCGTTGCATTCAAAGATCACTCTCTCCGGCTTATACTTCCGCTCGACTTCTTCCAGCCATTCCAGGGTAATGTCCTCCGGATCATCTACAGTCAGCAAAGTGGTACGGGATCGCTTCAGCAGATCCTCTCCGTATTCTTCCTCTCCCTCTTCACACAGGATCAGAACCGTGTTTCCGTCAATCTCAAAATATTCCTGTCCCAGAGTGTATCTTAAAAACTGTGTTTTCCCGCTTTCCAGAAAACCTGTCATCAGATATACAACTACTCTGGCATTATCTACCATCTGCATTTTTTGTCACCTGCACTTTTCTTTCTTCGTTTTTACATACGGAACAGCTCGCCAAGAGCTTCTTCCTTAAGACCAGAGCCGATCACACAGATTCTTCCGGTATAATCCGGCTGTCCATGGCGGATCTCGATTTCACCGGGTACCATATCAAAATAGATCCATTCTCCCCGGTCGCCTTCGACCATTCCTTTGGCTCTTAAAACCATTCCATATGTCTCTTCGCTTCCAAGGGCTTCCAATTTCACCTTCAGTTCATTTTCATTGAACTTTTTCACAGTCTCCATGCCCCAGCTTCCGAAGACCTCATCCGCATGGTGGTGGTGATGATGTCCATGGTCGTGGTCATGATGGTGATCATGGCTGCATTCATGGCCGTGGTGATGCTCGTGGCCGCATTCGTGTTCATGGTCGTGACGATGCTCGTGATCGTGATGGTGGTCATGGTCGTGCTCATGGTGATGTCCCGGGCCATGGTGACCGCCGCACACTTCGCACACGCTTTCCTCCAGCATTTCTTTTTCCAGGGAGGGCGCGTGTTTCTCCATAATTTCAAACAGCTTCTTTCCATCTATCTTCTCCGCCGGCGTCGTGATGATCGGAGCTTCGCTGTTCAGCTCTCTCAACATCTCTACCGTCTGCTCCACCTTTGCGTCATCGGCAATATCCGTACGGCTCAGGATGATCGCTCCTGCAGACTCTACCTGATTAGTGTAAAATTCTCCAAAGTTTTTCAGATACATCTTACACTTCTTTACATCGACAACTGTGGTGGCGCTGTTGAGCACAATGTCTGCATCTTCCTTTACTCCTTCTACCGCCCGCTTCACATCGGACAGCTTTCCTACGCCGGATGGTTCGATCAGAATGCGATCCGGATGATATGTGTCGATCACTTCTCTTAAAGAAGCGCCGAAATCCCCCACCAGAGAACAGCAGATGCATCCGGAGTTCATTTCCCGGATCTCAATTCCCGCCTCTTTCAGAAAGCCTCCGTCAATACCGATCTCTCCAAATTCATTTTCGATCAGCACCACCTGCTCTCCTGCAAACGCCTCTTTGAGAAGTTTCTGGATCAGCGTCGTCTTCCCTGCTCCCAAAAAGCCTGATATGATATCTATTTTTGTCATTTTTACCACTCCTATTCTTACACTTTTCTTTTTATGCTTTTTCGCTCATGAAAACATTTTGTCACAAATGAGAACATATTTCAAGTGCAGCATTGATTTATAAGTAGAAATACAGGCAATCCTGTTCTCTTTTTTCTTTATTTAAGTATATTACGTATATTACGGTAATTTTTCAGGAAAAATACTTTTTGGTAACATTTGTTACGGAAATCTGGATTTTACTGTACTAGAATATAGACAAGTAAATGAAATCAAAAAGTCAGACGTGACACAAAAGGAGGGTTTATCATGGCTGAATTTTATAAAGACAAAAACACAAATAACATTTTTCAAAACTTTATTGCTTTTGCCGGTCAGGAAGGAGCACCGGATCTTAGCAAACTCAACGCCAATTCCACAGATGCCGCAACGGAAAAGCATGTACCGTGCGTGGCAATCGAGGGAAACAAAGTAGAGGTTACTGTTGGTTCCGTTCCTCATCCTATGCTGGAAGAACACTATATTGCAGGAATTTACATTGAAACCAGATTAGGCGGACAGTTCCGCACACTTCATCCCGGAGAAGCTCCGTCTGCATCCTTTGTTCTTGCCGAGGGAGATGAGTTTATTGCAGCATATGAATACTGCAATTTGCACGGACTGTGGAAAAAATCTGCAGAATAATTTATAATAAAGTATGTGATAAATAACCAGCGTATCATACGCTGCTAAAGGAGGAAACAAAATGAAAAAATATGTTTGTGAACCATGTGGATATGTATATGACCCTGAAGTAGGCGATCCGGACAACGGAATTGCACCTGGAACCGCATTTGAAGATCTTCCGGAAGACTGGGTATGCCCGATCTGCGGTATGGGAAAAGAAGTATTTGCAGAGGAGGAGTAATCTCTACTCCTCCCCTTCCAGTATATTCTGGAGCATTTCAAAAGAAAGGATGCGGATGCTCTGGCGGCCGTTTCGTTCAATAATGCCGTTCTCCTGCATCCAGGATAACTCCCTGGAAAGAGAGGGTCTTGTCGTATTCAGATAAACGGCAAGCTCCTCTCTTTTCATTGGAGTCACAACTTCAGCTTTCCCCTGGCTTTCCTCCAGAAGATAGCCGGCAATCCTCTGACGCAGATTTCCGCTTGTCAGAAGATATATTTTTCTTAGATTCTTATCTGCTTCCCCTGCAAATATCCGAAGCATGTTGAAAATAATTCTGCTGTGATGCGCACAGTTCTTTACACAAGTTCCATAAAAAAAATGTCTGGATACGCTTAAAAGTTTTACCTCTGTCTTTGCAAAGGCAAAATAGTCATAAATATCATGTTCCAGAAAGAGGTCGATCTCTCCAAACCCCTGCCCTTCGCCAAGATATTCTATGAAATTTTGCCTGCCCAGGGCATTGATCTGTCCCAGCAGTACGGTTCCGGACAAAATAAAATACAGTCTGGAAGGCTGATCCTCCTGTCTGAAGATGTAAGCATCCTGCTCATACGTCTCTATCTTTGCACTGGAGCAGATCATACTCCGTTTCGTTTCCTCTTCAGACAGGCCATGAAATAAAGTCAAATTCTCAATCTGCATGTATGTCTTATCTTTTCTCCTTCTCTTTGATCCAGCCGATTACCTGTGAAAGATCAGCAAGCTTTGCGTCTGCTTTTCTTTGAATTTCATCCGGCACTTTCGCAACATCCGGAATATAGATGGCGTAGCAGCCTGCTGCCATAGCGGCCTGCAGCCCTACCGAACTGTCCTCAAGAACAACACAGTCTCCTGGATGCTGTCCGATCTTTGCAGCAGCTTCCAGAAAAATGTCCGGCGCCGGTTTGCTGGCCTGGATCAGATCGCCATAGACACAGTCTGTAAAATACTCATAGACGCCTGCCCGCTTTATAAACGCCTCTGCCCGTATACGCTCCGTGGAAGTCGCCACCACTGCCGGAATCCCGCTTTCTTTCAGGTATTCCAGCAGTTCCTTCAATCCTTTTTTTACAGGGATTCCCTCTTTTGTCATTTCCTCAAAAAATTCGTGCTTCACTCTGCGGGCTCCGTCATAATCCAGATCTTCTCCGAATCTCTCCATAAAAACTTTTCGGATCGCTGCGGGATTTCTTCCCTGAATCTTATCGATCAGCTCATCCTGTATATCAAGATGAAGCTTCTCTCCTGCCTTTTTCCAACTGATCGCCGAAAGACGTTCCGTGTCAAACATCGTTCCGTCCATATCGAATATTACGCCTTTAATCATGCCGTTCCCTCTTTGTATCCTTCCTGATGTTATCCGATCTTTTCTATTGTAATCTGCGGATAAATTGTCTCCATGTCTTCCTTTACAAAAAATCCGGTTTCTTCTCTCATAGCCGCTGCCGCTGAGATGGCGCTTGCCTTCCTAAGAGCCTCTACAGGCGTCTGTCCCGCCTCAAGACCAAGGGCAAATCCTGCGATCATAGAGTCGCCGCAGCCCACCGTGTTCACCGCGTTGATCTTCGGCACAACAGCCCGGTACACGCCGTCGTTGCATACACACAAAGATCCATCACTTCCCAGTGAAACCACAACAACTTCAATGCCTCTTTCATGGATTTCTTTTGCGGCCTGGATTATCTCCTGTATATCATGACACGGTTTATTTGTCAACATACGAATCTCATCAATATTGGGCTTGATCATAGTCGGGCAGGCTTTTATTCCTTCTTCCAGTAGCTTTCCGCTGGTGTCAAGAATGACTTTTTTTCCTGCCTTTTTCACCGTTTCCACCAGAATCGGATAAGCCTTTTCATCCAGACCGCGGGGCACGCTGCCTGACATTGCCACCACATCTGCTTCCTTTACAAGCTGCGCGAATTTCTCCACAAATCCCCAGAACTCTTCCTCTTTCACTGTGAAGCCCGGCTCCAGAAATTCTGTCTGCACTTTATTTTTTTCATCCCAGATATTAATGCAGGAGCGGCTTTCTGCTGCCAGATGATAAAAAGCGCTCTTAATGCGGAAATCTTTCAGGGACTCCTCAATGTATTGTCCCGCATGACCGCCTACAAATCCGGTCGCCACTACTTCCGCCCCGGCAATAGCCGCCGGTTTGGACACATTCAGCCCTTTTCCTCCCGGAGTGTAGGCGCATTCCTTCATCCGGTTTACCTCTCCGATACGAAATTCTTCTACTACATACCGTTTATCAATCGCCGCATTCAGCGTAACTGTCAGAATCATGGCTTCCTCCTACTCTTCGTTCATCAGCAGAATCTTTCCCTGCACAAGTCCCGGAGTCTTGTACATCTGAAATGCCTCCTGGGCCTGACTCATGGGCATTTTTTTGTAGATAAATCCGGGGTCAAATTTTAACTGTCCTGTTGCAAAATAATGTGCGGTAAGTTCCCATTCTCTTCCCGGGAAAGGTGCGCTGTAGGACATCCATGAACCTGTCAGATGAAATTCTTTTCGGTTCATTTTTTCCCACAACGCCGGCGTAAAGGTAATCTCCTTATGGGGTGTCCCGATACAGCAGACATTGGCTTTGTTTGCCGCAACCTCAAAAGCCATTTTCAAAGTAGGTTCCTGACCTGCCGTCTCGAAGACAAATCCATATCCTTTTCCACCTGTAATTGCCATCGCTTTTTCCATGAAGTTCTCTTCCGTTGTATTAATGACATCGTCAGCGCCAAGGCGTTTTGCAAGCTCCAGCCTCTCATCGCTGATATCAAAAACTACTACTTTTTTGGAACCGAATATTTTCGTCCACTGCATCGTAAACATTCCGATGGTTCCGCCTCCCAAGATTGCCACATATTCTCCGCCTTTATAATCGTTCTGGATAACGCCGTGAAGGGCAACCGTAGACGGCTCAAACATGGCACCCTGCTCATAGGGAATGGATTTGTCAAATACAACTGCATTCTGTTCCGGAATCACAACATAGTCTGCATTGCTCCCCTGCTGCCTGGAACCGATGAAACTGTAATGCTTGCAGAGAGAGAAGTTTCCGTTCTGGCAGTCGTCACATTTCATACAGGGAAGAAGGGGCGCTCCGGAAACTCTGTCGCCTACTTTTACTTTTGTCACTCCTTCTCCTACTTCCACCACATCTCCTGAAAACTCGTGTCCCAGAACAATGGGATAAAAATGCACACCATTATGGAGTACACGGGGAATATCCGATCCGCATATGCCGGAAGCCTTTACCTTGATCTTCACTGTCCCCGGCGTAACCTGCGGTTCCTCATAATCCATATAACGTACATCTTCATTTGCACATACAACAGCTGCTTTCATCTTATTCCTCTCCCTTTCTTTTCATTGTTTCTTTTAAATCTTCATATAATTCCAGGTAAAGCTTATAGTTCTTGTCATAAGCTTCCCGCACTTCCGGATTTGGCGTATGACGCCGTTTAATAACAACTGTCTTTTTCACTGCCTCCTCAAAGTCTTTATACATGCCGACTCCCACACCTGCCAGGATAACGGCTCCCAGTGTCGTCGCAGTATCAGAGGACGGCACAATGATTTCCTTGCCCGTTACATCAGCCTTGATCTGTGTCCACAGAAGAGAATTTGCGGAACCGCCCATAGCCCGAAGCTCACTGACCACGGCGCCTGCTTCTTCGGCCGCCTCCAGATTATGGCGCAGGGAAAATGCAACTCCCTCCATGGCTGCCCTTACGAAATGCCCTTTTGTCTTACTGAAATCCAGTCCGTAAAAGACGCCTTTTGCATGGGGATCCCAGATTGGCGATCTCTCACCTGACATATACGGAAGAAAGACCATTCCGTCACTTCCTGCCGGGACCTTTTCTGCGATTTCATTAAAAATCTGGAGCGAACTCTTTCCGATCTCTTTTCCGATCAGCCTTTCGTAATCTGCAAACTCCTGTTCCATCCAGCGCATAACACCGCCTCCGCCGACGGTTCCTCCCTGGAGGATCCACTGATTCGGCGCTGCATGGTAGCTTAAGATCAGCCTTTCATCCGCCTTGTATGTATCCATGCAGATGCTCATGCCTCCTGCCTGACCGCCCTGCTCCTGTGTCTCTCCCGGGTGGATCACTCCTGCTCCCAGCGTTCCGCAGGCGGCATCCAGCGCCCCCGCCACAACGGGGATTCCTGCTGTCAGGCCGCATTCTGCTGCCGCCTTTTCCGTCACTGTCCCAATAATATCATGGCTGGCATAGATATCCGGCAGGAAGGAAGGATCCACTCCCAGCTCCTTGCACATATCCATGTCCCACTCCCCGGTTCTCATCCGGAAACAGTGAAGTCCATACCCTTGCGTCAGCTCCTGGCTGACTTTTCCTGTCAGGCGAAAACCTATATAGCTGTTGGACTGAAGCACTTTGTAGGTATGTTTATATACTTCCGGAAGATTCTCTTTGTACCAGAGAATTTTGGGAGTCGTGTAAGAGGGCTTAAATGGATTGCCGCACACTTCAAAAATACGTTCCTCTCCCACCTGCCTTCCTACTCTCTCACAGATGTCAGCTGCCCTTGTATCCATCCAGATCGGAGTATTGGTCAGAACGTTTCCTTCTCTGTCAATCGGAATAGCCGACCAACTCTGTCCGTCGATTCCGATTCCGGCGATTTCTGACGGACGGATCTTCCCTTTTTCCAGGGCCGCTTTAATAGCCAAAGACACCGCCTGCCACCACTCGTCAGGATTTTGTTCCGCCCATCCGGCATGAGGATAATAGACCTGATATGCTCCGCTTGCACTTGCTTTTACCTGTCCTTCCTCATCAAATACGGCGATCTTGCAGGCGCTTGTTCCGATATCAATTCCTAATAAATACTGTCCCATAGCACCACTCATTCTTTCTCTTTATGCTTTGCCGTTGCAACCGCATACGCACATGCGTTCTTTTACCAGTTCCTTTACTGCTTCCATGCCGGCTATACCAAGCTTTTTCGGATCAAATGTCTCCGGTTTTTCCTGAAGAAGTTTCTTTCCTGCCTCTGTATAAGCCACACGCAGTTCTGTTGCAAAATTAACTTTACACATTCCTCTTCTGACACATTCTTTTACATCCTCATCACTAAGGCCGGAAGCACCGTGAAGGACCAGAGGTACAGACACCAGTTCTTTTACTTCCGATACCCGCTCTTTATCCAGTACAGGGGTTCCCGCATAGAATCCATGAGCTGTTCCGATCGCAATTGCAAGAGAAGAAACCCCGGTGCGATCTACAAATTCTTTTGCTTCCTGGGGATCTGTATTTCCGTCCTCTTCCGCCTCCAGGTCGTCTTCTTTTCCGCCTACTTTTCCAAGCTCTGCCTCTACCGGAATGCCGCAGGCCTTCGCTACATCTACGACCTTTTTGGTCAACTCTACATTGTGTTCAAAATCTTCATGGGAGCCATCGATCATAACAGAAGTATATCCTGCCTTGATGGCCTGTACAGCCAGCTCAAAACTGCTGCCGTGATCCAAATGGAGGCAGACCGGAACGGAGGCTTTTTTCGCTTCCGCCGACACCATTGCAAAATAGGTTTCCAGTGTACCGTATTTTACAGTTGAAGGAGTGGTCTGCAGCATAACCGGCGCTTTCACTTCCTCCGCTGCTGCGATCACTGCTTTTACCATCTCCATGTTTTCTACATTGAATGCCCCAACGGCATATCCGCCCTCTCTGGCGTCTGTCAGCATTTTTTCAGATGTTACTAATGGCATTGTTTTTTTCTCCTTTTCTCTTTTATTATTTATTTTGGAAAGACACAGTCTATCCGGTGCTCTTTTAATTTCTGAAGCCATTTCTCTTCCGGCTTCTGATCTGTTACAAATTTAGTGATGTCAGCCCACTCTGCCACTTTCGTAAAAGCGGTATTGCCAAACTTACTGTGATCGGCAGCTAAAATCCGCTCTTTTGCAGCGTAAAGCATCATGCGTTTACTGCTGGCATCCTGTTCATCTGAATCGGTAACACCGTTTTCCAGATCCACTCCCTTACATGAAATGATCGCTTTGTCTACATGGTAGGAAGAGAGCACCTCATCGGTACGCGGACCTACAAGGGCAAAGGATTTCTCTCTGGAAACACCCCCTGTGGAGATCACGGTCCACTCCGGGACATCAAAAAGCTCTACGATCACCTCCACGGAATTTGTGATTACTGTCAGTTTTTTCTTCTCTTTCAGCGCTCGGGCAATGTATACGTCTGTAGAGCTGGCATCCAGCATCAGGGCTTCCCCGTCTCTTACCATATCAGCGATCAGTCTTGCGATTTTTTGCTTCTCTGCCACCCTCTGCTTTTTTCTGATATTAAATGGAAGATCAAAAAAGCTTTGTTCCTTAAGAACGGCTCCTCCGTAACTTTTCACAACAAGTCCGTCGTTTTCCAGCTTTTCCAGATCACGGCGTATCGTTTCCTCCGACACGTTATATGCAGCGCTCAGCTCGCTGACTACAACTCTTTTTTCTTCCTGAAGTCTTTCCAGTATGTCGTTTCTTCTCTCTATTGCAAGCATTTCTTTCCTCTTCACTTTGATCTTTATTTTCGTTTTGCTTTGGCTTTTCCGCCTGCAGGTCAATCCAGTTCCATCCAATCCGCCGGATGTCTGCCTGTCAGCCCATAGTCTTTACGCATTCCGTAAAGTCTCTTTACCTGCTCCTTATCCAGCACCTTGGGACCTCCCAGCATCATAGACTGATAAAGGAGCCTTGCATAAAACTCCAGGGATTCCATTTTGTGATACGCGCCAAGAAGGCTGTCGCCATAGGTCAATGCTCCATGATTTTCCAAAAGCACTGCGTCATAATAAGGAAGATACTCCGATACAGCGTCCGGAATTTCCATAGTGGACGGCGTTCCGTATTTTGCAAGAGGCACTTCTCCAAGTCCCAGCACCGCCTCCGGCATGATCGGCCTGGTCAGAGGCATACCGCATACCGCAAATGTAGTGGCATACATGGGATGGGCGTGTACCACCGCTTTTACATCTTCCCTCTCCTCATAAACTCTCATATGCATTTTTATTTCAGAAGAAGGCCTGAACTCTCCATTTGCTTCGAGTATATTCCCCTTGGCATCCACCTTACAGATATACTCCGGCGTCATAAATCCCTTGCTCACTCCGGTCGGCGTACATAAAAACT
>NZ_JAYAZJ010000024.1:0-20523 GCF_037273965.1 Claveliimonas sp.
ATACATTCTTTCAGACTTATCTATATAATTGCAGTTCAGTCGTTTACAATGAGAATATGATTTTTCATTTACAGTCCAATAATAACCTGTATTTTTAATAAATCCGATTTTATGTGCAACAAGCAAGCAATCAAATA
This sequence comes from Claveliimonas sp., assembly GCF_037273965.1. Classification (NCBI taxonomy): domain Bacteria; kingdom Bacillati; phylum Bacillota; class Clostridia; order Lachnospirales; family Lachnospiraceae; genus Claveliimonas; species Claveliimonas sp. The sequence goes on from NZ_JAYAZJ010000024.1 coordinate 138, forward strand.
CGAATAAATAATCATCTTCATAGTCTATAAAAAAACGAAATGAAAGATTATTATTTTCAATTATTCTTTTTGAAATAATGCCACCCCATATGTGTCCAAGGTAAGATATATATTTATTTCGACGTGACATAATGAAACTAGTCATCACTTCATCGACAATCTGCTCTCTTGTAAGGATTCCTTCTTGATATACCTCATCGCAAATACTTGTTTCACCTTTTACATTACGGAATTCAGTTGACCAGAAGATTATATCTAAATCGCTATTCAGCATATAATCAATTGAATTCTTAACTGATATCGGATTAATACAGTCATCTTGATCTATAAATAAAACATATCTACCATGAGTATTCTCTAACCCTACATTCCTAGCACTCGCAATACCTCCATTTTCTTTATTTATTAATATTACCTCATCATCTAAATCATATAATTTTGAACAATAATCATAACTATCATCAGGAGATCCATCATTAACTATAATTATTTCCTTATTTATTTTTATTTTTTTTACTTGTTCAACAGTACTTTTTATATATTTCTTACCTTTGAACATTGGAATTATGACGCTTAGTACAATCTCCATAATTATTCTCTCCTCAATCTAATTGCTCTCATGAAAAATACGGGAAACAATCTGCTTTATATACTCATCTGGTTGAAATTTTTGTGCGGATTTTCTACATTCCTTCTTCATCTGTATCATAGCTTCCTGATTACTTATCATCCACTCTATTGCTTCTCTTAAATTATTAATATGGTCATTTGGATATAATACCCCATTTACCCCATTAACAACAATCTCACCATTACAATTCCAATCCGTTGCAATCACTGGGATCCCTGCCGAAAAAGCGTCAATAATAGTTCCGGGAAAGCCCTCACCTTTCCAAAAGGTAGGAAATAGTAATGAGTAATACCCTCTTATTGTTTCAGTACTTTTATCGTACGGAACCATTCCTTTATATTTAATTGCAGATGTTACACTTTTCATTAACTTTGTAAAATCATCTTTATATCCATCATCAATTCGACCATAGATATCAAGATTACAGACTATTTTTCCTGCAGATGCATTAATTTCTTCTATAGCTTTAATAGCAATTTCTACACCTTTTTCTTTCATTACTCTGGAAAAAATGCAAAATTTAAATGGTACATTGTAGCTACCACACTCAACATCAGTAATACTCAATCGCTTAAAATTCGGTATAACTTCGCAGTTTGTCACTCCGCACTCTATCATATATTTTTTTAAGCTTTCTGTTTCTACCCAGTTAACTTCATATGAATTCAAATAGTCTTTAAACTTGGGATACTTCTTAACGTATGAATTAAGATTTCCTCCAATAACATCATGATATATACGAGTCTTAAAAACCATTGCAAAAAAGCTGAGTATTGGAAAGTAAAACTTCATTCCATTTCCAGAAAGTAAAACAATTACATCACGGGTAGAAACGAGTGTAATAATTGATTCAATCAGCAGCTTAATCGGCTTTTTGCTTTTGTAGTATGTATCAACCTTGCGTATATTCCAATCAGTTGCGTTCTTTAATTCATCGTATAAAATTTTAGTTTTTATCGTTTGCCCATCCAGGATATTTTCATTTCCACCAAAATGACCAATAATAGCAATTTTCTTATTCTTCATTATTTCTCACTCTACTCAAATCAATCAATTTTCCCCACTCCAAATCATATTTATCCGGATTAAACGGCATCATTCCTCCGCTCGGCGTGAAAGTGAGTTCCGCAAAATAATAGGTGTTATTTGCTAGAAAAAAATCTACTCTCACAAATGGGAAGTCCTGACACAATACTCTTGCAGCTTCCTTCATCTGGTCAAAGAAAGGCGGCAGTTCTTCTATATCCATCGGAGTATAGTCATCTCGTATTAAAGGCATCTTCGTTCCATCCAAATAGAAGAAACCAATCTGTGCCTGACGATCATGGACTAAATCAGATGACACATAAATATATTTCGGTTCTCCACTGAAGCAGAAAAACTTATAATCAATGATGCAGTCGCCTAAGAATTCTTCACATGTAATGTGGGGCTTAATTTTAGAATAATGTGTCTCGATGTTGAAAGCGCCAAAGTCCTCCTTCATCCACTTACGCATTTTTTTGATTGCATCCTCTTTATCGAAAGTGCTTTTATCATTGCAAAGGATGTTATATGCACAACCATGATTACATTTCAGAACGAACTTCTCCGGCAGCATGTCCCACTCAATATCTTCCAGTTTTTCCCAATGTCCAATCAAGGCAACCAAGATATTTCCAAGCCCCTTTTCTTCAACGTATGCCCTTACCTTATACTTATCTGCTCCATCTATTACCAGCTGATTTGTTGGATAGTCATGAAGCTTGAGCCATTGAACCTTTTCATTAAATGTCTGTGGATTTTTCAAGTCAACCTTCTTCTTAAGAAGAATTCTGGAATAGAATTTGCACATTACCTTATCTGGCATAATTTTATGTGCAATCACCTGGCACTGTCTCCTCGCCTTATATAAAAAAGAATCTCTTTCCATTTACTCTCCAATCCTCCTGTATACTAACTACACCATCCTATCTTCAATAGCGACTATTGTTTCATCTTCCTTATACACTCGTGGTACTCTTTCTCTGATCGCACAGACGATTTTGTAGTTTATTGTGTTGTTTCTTTGATTGCAATGCTGTCTATTAAATTCTTGGGTGTCAAACCATAAACTGTGACTTGTGTCCCTACCTGAATGTTATTTAAATTAGTAACATTAATCATGCACTGGTTTATACAGATACGTCCAATAACAGGAACAAATTGTCCATCAATCTCTATTACGAGATTTTCCTTTGCATTTACCATCTGCATATCCAATTGGAATTGTTGCGACTCTTCTCGGTTCATCCGCAAAATATTCATACCCATAACTGATGCTATCTTCTTTTTCTACTGTTTTAATATGGGTAATTATGCTTTGCAATGTCATTACCTGTTCCAAATCACCGCGATTTCTTAATTCGGAAGAATGTTACAAACCATATAACACCACACCAGCTCTAACCATATCTAAATGCATTTCAGGGCATTCAAATATTGCAGCGCCAATTGCGCAGTGCCTAATCTGAAAGTTCACTCCAATGCAGCCCAGTTCTTCAATTGTCTTCAGGAAACACCTAAACTGATGCTTCGTGAAATCTTCTCCTAAATTGCTCTCATTCACAGAGGCAAAGCGAGTAAAGATACCTTCTGGAATCAATCCTTGTAATTTAAATACTCTGCTAATCTCGCTTACGGGTAATTGATTCTCTTTTCTACAAGGAAATCCTATTCTTTCCATCCCGGTATCGAGTTTGATATGTATTTTGCACTATAGCCATCTTTAACTGCCTGGTGAGCAAGACTTTCTCCATACTCTTCTGAAAAAACACATTGAGAAATATCGTTAGCGGCAAGCAGCAAAGCATGTCGCGGATCTGCATAGCCCAAGATTAAAATCGTCAAAGTAATATTGCCGTATCTGAGCTGCATAGCTTCTTTAATATTAGAAACGGCGAAAAAATCTGCTCCTACCTTTTCATATACTCTTGCAAGTTGAACACCTCCATGCTCATAGGCATTTACCTTGATTACACAACATATCTTCGAATTGTTGCTGACTTGTTGCCTAATTACCTCAAAGTTATGCTTTACAGAAGATAATTGAATTTCGGCCCACGTTCTCTTTTGAAAAGGCTCCACGCTAATATCAGATACTCTTCTCATAATTTCTTTTCTTCAAAGCTCCATAGAACATATTCCAACACGTATACCAGGCTGCAACTACCGCAGGTTTTTCATCGCACATATGGAACAGATCATAATGGCTCTTAAATTTCCTTCTGAACTTATCATGACTAATGCTGACTTTTCTTACTCTGTACTTGGCCAGGCTTTCCTTTAGCAGATATGCGCAGGTACCCGGTTTTTTATAAAGCTGAAGTCTAATCGCATAGTCATTATTCTTCTTTATATCTTTAATCTGGATAAGTCCAAATTCTTTTGCGCTATACATCATGGTGAGCTGTCCGATGTAATCATAGTTGTACATCTTACGCTTATTGACTTTCTCAGGACCAGATACATATATATTGAGGGGCCTTGACTCCTCATCTATCTTTTCATACTCTGTGTAGGAGAGTGTATAACCATTCTCTTTCATAAAAGCAATCTGCTTTTCCAACTTTTCCGGCATCCACAAATCGTCTGAATCTAGGAATGCAATCCACTCGCCTTTAACTTCTCGCATTGCTCTATTACGGGTTAATGCCGCACCAATGTTCTTTTCATTGTGGAAATACTTGATTCTGTCATCCTTGAAAGATGCTACAACCTCATCTGTATTATCAGTAGAGCAATCATCCACTATGAGAAGTTCCCAGTTCTGATATGTCTGATCAATAACTGACTGAATTGTTTCAGCTATAAATCTATCTGTATTCCAAGATGGCATGATAATAGAAACCAACCCATCAACCACTTTTCTCTTTTCCATGACTCTTTTCCTCACTCACACCTTAGTCTTCTCATCGCTGTAATCTTTTCCCAATACAGCAAAAACAGTTCTGAACATGGTGGCGATATCACCAAAAAAGGAGAAGTCTTTAATACTCGCCAGATTAAACTTCATCTTTCCCGGCAATACTTCTTCCATGTAGACCTTGTCCACATCGTCTGCAGCTTCCAGTAGTTCGGCTTCGTCTTTGTATCGAATACTCGCTTCACTTGTAATACCTGCGGAAAGAAGCAGAGTAGCGTAATACTCCGGTTTATACTTCTCTACATATTTCACAGCTTCCGGCCTTGTGCCCACAAAACTCATATTACCGGTGATGAGATCCAACACCTGTGGAAGCTCATCTAATCTGCAACTTCTCAATTTTGTTCCAACCTTTGTGATACGCCTATCATTACCGACAGTCACCGCTGTACCAATCTTGTCAGCGTTACTGACCATGGTACGGAATTTATGGATTTTAAAATGTTTACCGTAAGTAGTGATACGTTCCTGTCTATAAAAAACTGGACCTTCAGAGTCTAGCTTAATCATCACAGCGATAATTGCCATTGGGATGGCAAGGATGACCAAAAGAATCAACCCACCAACTAAATCCATCATCCTCTTGAGGACGAGACTCAACCTCTTTTTCTTTAATACCTCATAATACGGTCTGACTTCTTCAGTCCGCATGAATTTAGGAAGTTCTTCCCATTTCCTCAAGATCATCAAATTCCCCCTCTTTATAAATCACTGGAGTGGCTATCACATCACAATCGCATCTGTCATATACACTCACATAAATCATTAACTTTGTGGTTTCTTCTAAGGTGAATCTCACCTCATCAACCGGGCCAACATGCGGCGTGAACCGTTGATTATTCGTCTCCAGTTCTAATCCCACTGTGTTCTTCTCAACACCAGATAGACCAGAAAACGAGTACATACTAGGCTTTAGAGTTAATTCTCCCATTCTCCACCAGGATTGTTTATCGAATTCCCACTCAATCCTGATACTGCCGTCATCAAGGTATTTAGCATACACATCCGTATCCATTCCTGTCTTTAAGAGCCAGTAGATTCTTCGTCCCATCTTCTCGATCATATAATACAGCTAATCTCACCATCTTCTGGCACCACGCTTCCTCATATCCAAAAGGAACCATAGAGCACAAAACCATGGAAGAAGGATTATTCTTCTCATCCCACCACTCAACTCAAGTCTTATCTCTCCACCAATCTTCCCAACCACCATGCGCCAACAACCGCACCAAACGTGTTGTGGATGAGGTCATCACATTCAAATGCTCCTAATGCGAATGTGAACTAGAAGGACTTCAATAAGAAAAGAAGCAAGAAGACCAGCTTTCTTCACATCCTTCACGCCATTCCTCTTCAGAGCAACTCCAAGTGGTATGCAGCGGGCTATATTCCTATATTCTCCAGTAAGAACTTCCAAATCTCTATATAGAATTGGAATGGTAAGAGGAAGTTTCTTCTTTCTGTTCCTAATCTTGAGAACAGCGTAATCCACAGAACATCAGCTATGTATGCTCCAAATAAAGTACTGAAAATGAATTCTTTCTTTTTTATTTCCACACTTCTCTTTTCTTCTACTTCAAATACTCCCCAACAACCTCTCTAAAATTCTTAATCACGTACTCCACATCCACATCACTCAGTAAAGTGTGTAAAGGAAGAGTTATTAGATTACTGTAGTAATCAAAGGCATTAGGAAAGTCACTAATATCCCATCCAAGCTCCTTGTATGCAGTCATCATCGGAAGAGGCTTGTAATGGACATTGCAGTTCACTCCTCTTTCAGCCAACTTCACTATTATTTCTCTTCTTTCTTTATCATTCACTCCCGGAATGCGAGTGAGGTAGAGATGGTTAGAACTTTGGAAGTTCTCGCCACTGTGGACGAGATGCTTAACTCCCATCTCATCACACATCGCATCGTATCTCGCAATAATCTCTGCTCTCCTTGCCAGCAAGGAAGGATACCTATCCAACTGCCGTAAACCTATAGCTGCCATGATGTCAGTCATATTGCACTTATACCAAGGGCCGATGATATCATATTCCCACGCACCAATTTGGGACTTAGCCAAAGCGTCCTTACTCTGTCCATGGAGCGACAGTAGTTGGTACTGATGGTACAGCTCCTCATCACTAATCCCCTCTATACTTCTCCACGTAGAAGCCCCACCTTCTGCTGTAGTAAAGTTCTTGACCGCGTGGAAGGAGAAGTCCGTGAAGTCAGCTATCTCACCAGCCATCTTACCGTTTCTAGATGCTCCCAAAGCATGGGCTGCATCCGAGAAGACTATCACTCGGTTGAAGGATTGTTGGATGCGTGCACCCAAACTATCTCCTTGTTTAGGTCTAAACAAATCCCTCTTCTGCTCTACGACAGAAAAAAGTTTGTCATAATCACAAACGATTCCAGCAAGATCCACAGCAACAATGGCTTTTGTTCTGATGGTAATCTTCTCCCCCACTGCTTCATAGTCCAGCTCCACACAATCTTTTTGACTGTCCACAAAAACTACTTTTGCCCCACAGTGGATGGCAGCAGACGCACTAGCGGTATATGTATAGGCAGGGACTATAACCTCATCCCCCTCACCTATACCACAAACACGGAAGTTCAGCTCCTCCGCTGCTGTGGCAGAGCTCAGGCATACCACTTTAGAGGTATGGCAGTATTCTGCTAATCTCTTCTCCAGTTCTTTCGTCCTTGGGCCTGTGGTGATCCAGCCACTTCTCATTGCTTCTGCAACTTCTTCTATTTCCAACTCTGAAATGTCCGGTGGACTAAACGGTATTACTCTTTTTTTCATCATTGTTCTCCCCTTGCCTTTTCTATCCTTCGTCTATCTCGCTTCTACTGTTTCCCTTACTATTTCCACACCACTTCATCTCCACACTTCTCTCTTCATCCGCTCCACTCCATCTTCTTCTCCCCTTTTCTCCCTCTCACCCTCATTCATACTCTCCCAACCTTCCAAACCTCTCTCCCCCTTAAAAGCAACTATTTTTAAAGAAAAATTGGTAAGGTGGCGGGAGTGCTGGGGTAGTTTTTAGTGATTTTGCTGGTTTAATTGGTCGGAGGCGGTTGCTTTTTTAGGTTAAGGGATGATTAGGAACTAATGAATATTCCCTATCGTTTTACATTCATTCCACGCATCTATTGGAATCGTAGAAATACCTTCTATCCCCATTACATAGCCGGTGATTATAATATTAATATCATCAATAGCTACATATTCTGCATTCGTGATTGATTTCATTGTCATCTGAGTTGTCAGAGCGCTTGTACTCTCTCCCGATTGCAATGCGGTCATTTCTTGCACATCCATAAGCATAAACAACTGTTTCATTGTTGCTTTCAACAAGTATCCACTCTTCATTGGCATCAAATGTATAAAGGCGTGAATTCTCCGACTCTGGCAGAGACGAAGCTACACATTCAGACATATGAATCTCCACAAATACATATATCTCTTCTGTAGCATCGTTAATGATAACAGGACTCACAAAAAAGCTATTACCCAGGCTAATCTCACCACTGCTCAAACCAGTGTCAAGATCAAACTGGAATATTTGCTTTTTTGAGAATTCTGAAGTTTAACTCGTTGTAAAAAATAGATTGGTAATAGCATAGTCAACGATCACCATTGCCCCGTGCCGGTCGCACACTTCTTTGATCTCATCGATTTTTCCCGGCGTTCCATACAGATGAGCCACAACGACTGTTTTCACTTCGGGATACAGACAAAAGGCCTGTTCCAAAGCAACGGGATCCATGTTCCAGGTATCATATTCGGTATCAATAAATACAGGTATCCCGCCCTCATAGACAACAGGGTTTACCGTGGCATCAAAAGTCATATCTGAGCAAAATACCTTTTCTCCAGGCTGAACTCCTGCCAGCTTAACTGCCATATGGAGTGCTGCCGTTCCCGCTGAAAGTGCCACTGCATAATGGCACCCTGTCTTTTCACAGGCAATGCGTTCCACCTCATTGATATTTTGTCCCACTGTAGACATCCAGTTTGTCTCATAGGCTTCTTTCACATATTCAATTTCCGGGCCGTGCATGGTTGGACTGCTCAGCCAGACTTTCGATTCAAAAGCCTTAAATCCGCTTTCTCTGTTAAACATATTTCCCTCACATTTCCTGCCTCTTGCTACAAAGGCCGTTTTTATTCCCCACAAAAAAAGGACGTGCCCTCCGGCACAGCCTTCACCATGCCAAAGTCGCATATCCTTCTCATTCCCTCTTCTCTACAACCTCCAGTCCCACCTGTGTCTCTACCTTCCGTCCGAACATTTCAATCTCCAGATAAGCCCGGCGTTTGTGACGGTCGATCTTTTTAATGAGAGCTTCGTTGCCTTTGAGAGGGCCGCTTGTGATGATAACTCTGTCATTTTCAATGATTCCCTTGGACATCTCCACGATCTGATCCTCTTTGCCGAACTGCTGCAAAAATTCAATCTCCGGCAAAGTCAGCGGAACGACCTCCTGCCCTGTCCCGAGCAGTTTTGTAAGTCCTGTTACTTTTTTAAGTTCCAGGAAAAGTCTGTCTTTATCCCCGCTAACAAGGAATACATAGCCGGGAAACAGCACTTTCTTTTCTTTGTGCCACTCACCATGATATTTCTTCATCTGCTCACAGTAGGGAATAAAACTTTTTTCAAGGACAGCCGGGTCAACGATCCGGCTGCACTGTGTGCTGATTTCTTCTTCGTTCCCGGTTTTCACCTGGATCACATACCACATTGCTTTCCTTCCTGCTTTGCCTGTGGAGAATAAAGAGTTCCGCAATTGGAACTCCCGCGCCGGACGCGGCCGCCTTAGCGGCAAATTTCCGCTTTGTGCGGGTGCGCACCCCGCGGAGCGTTTTATTTCATAAGGGAACGAAGTTTCCTATGAAATAAAAAAAGGTATGCTTCGCCATTTTGACCATCGCATAAACCTCTGCCTGATTGTTCATTTGTGCAGATGCAGCTTTTGCTGCCCGCACATCAAGCGGAAGGTTATGCCATGCCCAAAATGCAAAACATACCTTTATCACCCTTCACGGTCCCAAACGCGGCAAAGCGACGATTTGGAACTTTAAAGTTTTGTCATAATCTCAAATTATTATGTATCAATTGCTGAAATTTGTCAATTCCTTCTTCTTATACTGGTAAGTCGGCACGATCTCTGAAACGATCTCTTTGATCTTATCGGATTCCATCCTGCTGGCCTCATCTAAAAGCTTCAGTTTTTCTCTGAAATCCTCGTCATCCATCTCTATAGGCTTTCCAATGAAAATCAGTTCGTTTTCTGTTTCTGTCATGCCTTCTTCATCCATAAGGAGCTCTTCATAGAGCTTCTCGCCCGGACGAAGTCCGGTGTATTCTATCTTGATATCCTCATCCGGAACATAGCCGGAGAGGCGGATCAGGTTTCTTGCCATGTCGTCAATCTTGACCGGCTCACCCATATCCAGAACGAAAATCTCTCCTCCATGGGCATAATACGCCGCCTGGAGTACTAAAGACACGGCTTCCGGAATCGTCATAAAATAACGGATAATCCGTTTATCTGTTACAGTTACCGGTCCGCCCTCGGCGATCTGTTTCTTAAACAGCGGGATCACGCTTCCGTTGCTGCCAAGTACATTTCCGAAACGGACGGCTACAAAGTCAGTGTCGGACTGGCGGTTCATCATCTGTACCACCATTTCACAGAGACGCTTGGATGCCCCCATGATGTTTGTCGGATTTACCGCTTTATCTGTGGAGATCAGTACAAACTTTTTCACGCCGTATTTGGCAGCTGCCTGTGCTACTTTATATGTACCTTCCACATTATTCTTGATCGCCTCGTTAGGGCTGTCTTCCATCAGCGGCACGTGTTTGTGAGCTGCAGCATGGAAAATAACTGCCGGTCTGTATTTCTCTATCACGGAGTTGACGCGCCTTGTATTTCTTACAGATCCGATCAGAGTCTCCAGGTGAAGCTCCGGATATTTTCTCCTCAGTTCCTGCTGGATATCATAAGCGTTATTTTCGTAAATATCGAAAATGATAAGTGTCCTTGGCTCTGCTTTCGCGATCTGACGACAAAGCTCGCTTCCAATGGATCCTCCTCCTCCTGTTACCATGACTACCTGGTTCTTCAGGACATGGAGGATTTCATCATTATTGACCTTTACCTGCGCACGTCCCAGAAGGTCTGTAATTTCCACATCGCGCAGTTTTGTAACACTGACTTCTTCATTCAGAAGCTGGTACACACCCGGAATGGTCTGCATTTTACATCCTGTATCTTTGCAGAGATTCAGGATTGCTTTCCGGTTTGCCCCGGTCGTTGCCGGAATCGCATAAATGATACGTGTAATTTTGTATTCTTTTACTTTATCTACAATATCATATCGGTTTCCTACAATGGGTACGCCTTCCAGAACCCTTCCTTTTTTGTTGGGGTTATCATCGATAATACAGCACACCTTGGTATTCAGATGATTGCTGGTCATCATTTCCTTGATCAGGGTCTGTCCTGCCTGACCTCCCCCGATCACCATTACACGGTCTGCCGGCTCTCCTTCATTCTGACGTTCTCTGTTAAAGTAAGAGCGAAGCAGCCGGTAGGCAAATCTGGAACCTGCTGTCAGCATGATACTGATCATATATCCCATAAAATAGTAGGACTTCGGCATATGCAGCTTCATAAACAGCATTCCGGCGATATACAGTACAAGAAGTACCATATAGGCCTGTACCATGGCTTTAAATTCTGCCATTCCTGCAAACCGCCAGATACTGTGATACAGACGAAAGCCGTAAAATACTACAATTGTTATAATGACCCAGTAGGGCATGGACCACACATATCCGTCAAGATATTCCCTGGGAATCGCCGAAAAAATAAAGTCAAATCGCAGAAACAAAGCTGCTAAATAGGCTGCCAAAACAGACAGCGCATCAATAAAGGCCAGCACAATTGCCCTTTTCACCCATACATGATCCAGTTTTCGTTTCTTTTGTTCTCCCATTTTCTTTTCCCTCTGATTTTATGCTTTGAGCGAAGAAAGAGTCTCAAAAAATTATGTTGGTCACTTATGGCCGCCTTTCTTTTCTGAGACACTTCTTTTAACCGGCTTTTCAGTCAGCTTCAAATATATTCCTTTTCAGAAATAAAGCAATTCCCGCTATTCCTGCTATTACAGCCGCTATTACCGCCATTGTCGGATCTACTGTCGCCAGCATTTTTTCTCATCCCCTTTGTTTTTCTCTGGAATCTATTCTACCAAGATATTTCCAAAAAACAACTTGTTCGTCATAATCAGCCATTATACGGTTCTTTTTGACACTCTTTAGGTGTACTTTATTGCCCGCTTAATACCTGATTCATCTTTTCTTTAATAGAAGAAACAACTGCTTCATCCGGCCACATTACATATAATGGCTGGCTTCCTGATGAGTAGCATGCCTGAGTGTCTCCGGTTCCTGTTGCCGCTACGGATTCAATGGTCCAGCTTGCTCCGTCGGAAAGCTGCATATTAATAAATTTCGCCATATCCTGCTGCGTCATATTCGTCTCTACGCTATCGCTGACACTTGCAATGATCTGATTTGCATTTGTCAGGACTGCAGGTGACATTGCTTTCTGCAGGATTCCGGTAAGGACCGCCTCCTGGTTCTTTCCTCTCTGATTATCGCCGGCCTGGAAGCTGTAACGCTCTCTTGAGAATGCAAGCGCCTGCTCTCCGTTCAGCGTATTGATTCCTTTGTGGAACTGATATCCGCCGGCCTCAAAATCATATTCTGAATTGACATCCACGCCGCCCAGCGCATCTACGATCGTGATCAGTGAAGTAAAGTTTACTCTCGCATAATAAGTAAGGTCAATACCATAGACATTTTCCAGTGTTGCCATGGATACATCTACGCCGTAAATTCCCGCATGGGTCAATTTATCTCGCTGTTCGCCGGAAACATTTGGAATAGTCACATAATAATCACGGGGTGTTGTAGTCAGTAAAATCTTCTTTGTGTTGGGATTTACTGTCATAATGATATTCACATCGCTTCGGCTGTTGGTCGTAATCGGACCGGATACGTCAATACCGCTGATATACACGTTGAACGGCTCTTCGATATTTGTCTCTTCCTGCTCGATCGGTGTATCAATGCCGTATTGATAGAGAACCCTCACCTGATCCGCATAATCCTCTATGGTTTCTTCAATAATTCCCGCAAAGGCCTCATTATAAACAGCAGCTTCGATTTTTCCATCCAGAAGTCCCTGTGCCTCGTCCTGAACGGTGTCAAACTCTACAACCTTCAGTTCTCTTCCCACTGCTGACTGAATGTCTTCCTTCATTTTCTCATTATTATCCTGGTCAGCTGCAGTCTGGAATCCAAACCGGTAATCCTGAGCATCCAGAAGATTTTCTGCCGGATCGTCCTTTTTCACTACGACGATCATATTATCCGTCTTGTATGTGGCTCCTCCTACATCTTTCAAAAGCTGATTTGCCTTAGAAAGATATACCACTCCAAAAGCCAGACCAATACTGATCAAAATACTTAAGACAATTCCTAAAATAAATATTTTATTTTTGACATACTGAAGTCCGAAGGTCAGCCCAAACAATATGAGGAGTACTACGATCAGCACTATCATGTATTTCATGGGGACCATGCCGCTGTTCCACGCTACTACGATCAATGCTGCAGACAAAAGCAGCTGCAGGAGCGCCAGAAGTTTCCCTGCCAGATGTTTCGGACGCTTTTCCGTAGAATGTGAATGTCTGTGATGACTTCCCTGTGACCGGGAATGTCTGCTGTGCTTTTCCATAACTACTTTTCTCCTTTACTGTACAACTAATGTAAATGCTACAGGCGCTGAAACATTTCCGTCACTGTCTTTCACAGAGAAGCTTAACGCATAGCTTCCCGGAACAGAGGTATCATATGTTCCATCCACCATTACCTGTCTGGATAACACATCAACATTATCTTTATCATCTACCATTCCCTGCACAACACTCATAGGATCAAATGTTGTGCCTGCTGTGATGGTTGCAGAATCACTTGTCAGAGCAATTGCAGGATTCGCTCCATCCGGAGTGAGTTCTGTCTGCTGCTCTTCTGCCTGCTCCTGTGCGGCAGCTTCCTGCTGCGCCGCCTCCTCTTCTGCCTTTTTAGCTTCTTCCTCCGCCTGCTGTTCTTCTTCCTCTGCTTCCTGTGCAGCATCATCTGCGCTGCTTTCACCGGAATGATATGTAATTTTTCTTCCTTTTGTCGCTACATTTTGTTCCTTGTCTGTAACGCCGTAATAAACGACAGCGGTGTCTTCTCCTGTAACAATAATACGATCCACAAACACCTGATCTGTCAGATCTCCGTCTATATTGTCCGTGGCGGTCACGCCTTCCATCAGACCTTCATAAGAATCTCCCTCTGTATAGGTGATATCCTGTTTTTCAATGCTGATCTCGGGCGGTGTATGATCCTTGCTGATATAGATAAAAACAGATACCGCACCAAGAATCACACAGGCTGCCGCCATCATCATCCATATGACACGCTGCTTCATTTCTTTATCCTCTATTTCTTTCCGTAATCTCCGTAATACTGTCCATAGTATTTTCCGTAATATTTGTTCTGCTTCATATTTACTTTATTCAGCACAACTCCAAGGATCGGGCATCCTGCTTTTTCCAGCTGCTCCTTTACTGTCCTTGCAAATTTATAACTGATCGTATGTGCCGAGATGACCAGCACAGAAGCATCACACACTCTTGCAATGATGGCGCTGTCAATGACGCTTCCAAGAGGAGGCGCATCAATAATAATGTAGTCGTATACTTTTCTGGCGCTTGAGATCAGTGCCTCGAATCGCTTTTGTCCAAGGAGCTCTGCCGGATTGGGCGGAACAACTCCTGCAAACATGACAACAAGTCCCGGCTCCTGGGTCTTGTACATTACCTCTTCCACCTCTGCCTGTCCGGACAGGAAATGGCTTAAGCCCTTTACCTCTTCTGTCACTCTGTGACGTCCTACCAGAACAGATTTTCTAAGGTCAGCGTCAATAAAGAGAACTTTCTTGCCGCTTTCCGCCAGTGACATGGACAGTCCCAGGGAAACGGTACTCTTTCCTTCATTGGGAGTACAGCTTGTCAGAACGATAACCTTATTGTCCGCACCGGAAAACTCTATATTGGTCCGAAGTGTTTTGTAAGCTTCGTTGCTTCGGTAATCTTTCGCTATATTTTTTAATGTAATCTCCTGCATCGTCTATCCCTCCTTATCTCCTCATTTGTTTTTCCAGTTTTCTGGAAGATAATCCCTTTACTTTCTTGGATTTCTTCACACCCTCCTGGATCGGGATAGAAGTCAGGGTATTTAATCCCAGATAGTATTCCACATCGTCTGGTGTTTTAATCGTATCGTCCAGGACAAAGATCAGTATGATAATTCCGGCTGCGATCAAAATGCCCAAAAGTCCGCCAATAGCAATATTCTTCATTACGCTTGGTGAAGAAGGTTCTGTAGGAAGATTGGCTTCCTCTATTGTATTTACGGCGTCCGCTTCCATGATCTCAGTGATCTGAATGCTGACAGAATCTCTTAATGCATCTGCAATCTCTTTTGCCATCTTGGGATCTTCATTTTCCACGCCGATCGTCAGAATACGGCTCTCTGCTGTATTTTCTGTTGTAATGGAATTTTTCAGCTCTTCTGTGGTCATATCCAGATTAAGGACAGCGATCACCTGCTCCAGCACCGGCCGGCTGCTTACCAGTTCCATATAGTCCTGCGTCAGCTGGGTACTTGTCTGCAGATCATTGTAGGTGACGCTGGCATTTCCTTCTGTTCTGGAAAGGACATACATGCTGGTTGTGGAAGTATACATCGGTGTCATAAAGAGTTTGGTCCCCACAAAGGCAACCAGCGCCATCAGGATCCCTGCAAGGATGATCAGATGGATCTTATTCCACAAAGCCAGAAACAATTCCGTAAGATCAATGGTTATTTCTTCATTTTCAAAATCGCGGTTTGTTGTTTTATCTTGACTCATTCTTCTTCTTTTTCTTCAGCATGTCAGCCGCATTGCTGAAAAATATCCTCCTCATATATTCTTCTCCGTATTTTTTCCGTACATACTCTGCTGCTTTTTTCATACGAGGCGCGCGATGCCTCGGACTATGCGCATCTGTTCCCACACAGAACACCATCTCATCTGCTAAGAGTTCCTTGACAAATTTCTTCACTTTGCGCCCGCCGTCTCCGGCAATGCTTCCTGCATTTACCTGAATCAGCACGCCCATGTCAGCAAGATGATCTGCAAGAGTGATATCTTCCCTGATACAGTTATATCTTTCAATATGCGCCAGAATTACAGTGAACCCCTTCATTTGTATCTGCTGGATCCCCTGCTGGATATATTCGAATGTATCCATAGGAGAAAATTCCACCAGCACGGTTCCGCTTCCGTTCATTGTCAAAATCTGCCGTTCCTTCAGCTTTGCAGGAACATCCTGCCCAAAGTAAATTTCAGTCCCCAGAAAAATCTTCATTTTCTCATCGATCTTCCGGGCTTCCAGTCTGACCTTTTTAATCTGCTCCCGCAGTATCTCCGGCGCTTCCTTTCCTCTTTTCGGGTGATGGTGCGGTGTTGCAATGATATAGCGTATCCCTTCATCATGTGCGATCTGCAGCATGCGTATGGTATCTTCCATACTCTGGGCACCGTCATCCACACCTGGAAGTATATGGCAATGCATATCAATAAACCTGTCCATTTTCTGCCCTCTCCTGCTTCGTTCTAAGATATCCGTTTTTGCCCAATCATTATACTCCAGTTTTCTGCCATAATCAATTAATAATCATATCATAAAGGTGTTAATTTTTGTATATTCCTGCATGAATAACAGGATTTTTGTAAAAAAATGGCGAATTTCCTTCTATAAACCGATCTGATCTGCAATAGCCCCCATCTCTTCCAGCGCAACATCGATCAGGTCATCTAATGAAAGGCCTGTAAATTCGATCATTTCCATATAATCCCGGTTTGCCCCTTTTGCAAAACGAAGCTCATTAAAACGCTTCATAACAGATTTATGCTTTACACTGGCAATTTTTTTATCCGGATAGATCTGGGCAACAGCTTTGACAAATCCGCTCATGGGATCCGCTGCCAGCAAAGCATACTGGATATTTGTCTTGGCTTTCATTCCGCATTTTGGATTGTGAGCCTTGATCGCGTCAAAAAGAACCGGGTCGTCAATTCCTTCTTTTTTCAGAATTTCTACAGATGTAGGACCGTGAACACTCATATCATGCTGCCAGTCACACTGTTCTTCATCAAGGTCATGCAGAAGGCCTGCGATTCCCCAGTATTCTACCTGATCCGGCGCCAGCCTTTTAGCCAGTCCCCTCATGATGGCTTCTACTGCATACGAATGAGTAATATAATTCTCCCCCTTCATATATTTCAGTAAAATTTCATGTGCCTGTTCTCGGTTCATTTCTAATTCCTCCTGTCTTTCTTCTATATCCTGTTTATTTTACCATATTTCACGGAATATGGACACTGTTTCTTTTTTCCTGTTAGGCTTTTTCTATTATTTCTTACTGTCTTTTCAACGCACAATATGCTTTTTAAAAGGACAGCGCCCATATGAGCGCTGTCCTTTTCATTTCGTCTCTTATTCCAGAATCAGATCTTCTGAAGTTTCTGCCGTCATTTCCGCATCTTCTGCAAAAATGTCGTCCTCCTCCGGAAATTCTTCCTTTTCTAATTCTGTATCCAGTTTTACATCGCGGTATTTTCTCATTCCTGTACCTGCCGGAATGTGTTTACCGATAATAACATTTTCCTTCAGACCTACCAGCGGATCGATCTTTCCTTTGATAGCTGCTTCTGTCAGTACCTTTGTCGTCTCCTGGAAGGATGCTGCGGACAGGAAGGAATTCGTTGCCAGAGATGCTTTTGTGATACCAAGCATGATCTGTTCGCCTGTTGCAGGTTCTTTTCCTTCTGCTTCCAGCTCAATGTTCTTATCTTCAAATTCCAGTGCGTCAACCATCGTTCCCGGAAGGAAATCGGAATCCCCGCTCTCTTCCACACGAACTTTCTTCAGCATCTGGCGGACAATGACCTCGATGTGCTTATCATTGATCTCAACACCCTGGAGACGGTATACTCTCTGCACTTCCTGGATCATGTAATCCTGTACGGCGCGAAGTCCTTTGATCTTCAGGATATCATGCGGATTTACGCTACCTTCTGTCAGCTCATCGCCGGCTTCAAGCTCTGCTCCGTCCTGAATCTTGATTCTGGAGCCGTAAGGAATGAGATAAGCCTTGGACTCGCCAGTCTCTTCATTTGTAACGATGATCTCGCGTTTTTTCTTTGTATCGTTGATGACAGCCTTGCCGCCGAACTCTGTGATGATTGCAAGACCCTTCGGCTTTCTGGCCTCAAAGAGCTCTTCGACACGGGGAAGACCCTGTGTGATGTCATCGCCGGCAACACCACCGGTATGGAACGTACGCATGGTAAGCTGTGTACCCGGTTCACCGATAGACTGTGCGGCAATGATTCCCACCGCTTCGCCAACCTGTACCGGTTCACCTGTAGCCATGTTTGCGCCATAGCATTTTGCACATACGCCCATATGGGATTTACATGTAAGGATTGTACGGATCTTAATCTTCTTAAGAGGTTCTCCGTTCTCATCCACACCTTTTTTCATGATCAGCTCCGCTCTCTTCGGCGTTACCATATGGTTTGCCTTTACGAGCACATTGCCGTCTTTATCTTTAATGCTTTCGCACAGGTAGCGTCCTGTAATACGCTCCTGCAGGCTTTCGATCTCTTCATTTCCGTCCATGAATGCTTTTACATACATTCCCGGGATCTCTCCGCCTTCCGGACGGCAGTCTACTTCATGAATGATCAGTTCCTGTGAAACGTCAACCAGACGTCTTGTCAGGTAACCTGAGTCGGCTGTACGAAGAGCGGTATCAGACAGACCTTTACGCGCTCCGTGAGCAGACATGAAATATTCCAGTACGTCAAGACCTTCACGGAAGTTGGACTTGATAGGCAGCTCGATGGTACGTCCTGTTGTATCTGCCATCAGACCACGCATACCTGCAAGCTGTTTGATCTGCTTGTCGGAACCACGGGCTCCTGAATCAGCCATCATAAAGATGTTATTGTATTTATCCAGACCAGAAAGAAGCGCCTCTGTCAGAGCATCGTCTGTTGCTTTCCATGTCTCAACAACTTCTTTGTAACGTTCTTCTTCCGTGATCAGACCACGTTTGTAGTTCTTGGTAATCCTGTCTACCGTTTCCTGTGCCTCTTCGATCATCTGCGGCTTCTGCGGAGGTACTGTCATATCGGAAATAGATACAGTCATAGCTGCTCTTGTAGAATATTTGTATCCGATCGCCTTTACATTGTCCAGAACTTCCGCTGTCGCGGTTGCTCCATGGGTATTAATTACTTTCTCCAGGATCTGTTTGAGCTGTTTCTTTCCTACATGGAAATCAATCTCCGGAAGCAGCTCGTTTCCTTCGATCTCACGATCTACGAACCCAAGATCCTGCGGAATGATCTCATTGAAGAGGAATCTTCCCAGGGTAGATTCCACTGTTCCCGATTTCACCGTTCCGTCCGGCATTGTCTTTGTCACGCGGACTTTGATCTTGGAATGAAGGGTGATGGCCTCGTTTTCATAGGCAAGGATCGCCTCATTTACACTCTTGAATACCTTCCCTTCTCCCAGTGCTCCCGGTCTTTCCTGTGTCAGATAGTAGATACCAAGCACCATATCCTGTGAAGGAACTGCCACCGGTCCACCGTCTGAAGGCTTCAGAAGGTTGTTTGGTGAAAGCAGAAGGAAACGGCACTCTGCCTGCGCTTCCACAGAAAGGGGAAGATGGACAGCCATCTGGTCTCCGTCGAAGTCAGCATTGTAGGCAGTACATACAAGCGGATGCAGCTTGATCGCTTTACCTTCAACAAGAATCGGCTCAAACGCCTGGATACCAAGCCTGTGCAGGGTAGGGGCACGGTTCAGCATAACCGGGTGCTCTTTGATGACATCTTCCAGCACATCCCAAACCTCTGGCTGCAGCCTTTCTACCATTTTCTTTGCATTTTTGATATTGTGCGCTGTTCCGTTCTGAACCAGCTCTTTCATAACAAAAGGCTTGAACAGCTCAATTGCCATTTCTTTGGGCAGACCGCACTGATAAATCTTCAGTTCCGGTCCTACAACGATAACGGAACGTCCGGAATAGTCTACACGTTTTCCCAGAAGGTTCTGACGGAAACGTCCGGATTTTCCTTTCAGCATATCGGAAAGAGATTTCAGGGCGCGGTTTCCAGGTCCGGTTACCGGACGGCCTCTTCTTCCATTGTCAATGAGGGCGTCTACCGCCTCCTGCAGCATTCTCTTTTCGTTTCTTACGATAATGTCCGGTGCGCCCAGCTCAAGCAGGCGTTTCAGACGGTTATTTCTGTTGATGATTCTTCTGTAGAGATCATTGAGGTCGCTGGTTGCAAAACGTCCGCCGTCCAGCTGTACCATCGGACGAAGATCCGGCGGAATAACCGGAATTGCAGTCATGATCATCCACTCCGGCTTATTTCCGGATTCACGGAATGCTTCCACAACTTCCAGACGTTTCACGATCCTTGCACGTTTCTGTCCGGTAGCGCCTTCAAGTCCTGCCTGAAGTTCCTCATATTCCTTATCCAGGTCGATCGCTTCCAGAAGTTCTTTGATGGATTCAGCGCCCATTCCCACACGGAATGCGCTTCCCCATTT